>CAIZKA010000377.1 GCA_903933395.1 uncultured beta proteobacterium
CCGAACAGCAGGTAGTAGGCCATCATGAATACGGAAATGGCGATGAAGCCCCACATGGTCGAATGAAAGCCCTTGGATATGTTGTCGGCGCCCAGGCTGGGGCCGATGGTGCGCTCCTCGATGATCTCCATCGGCGCCGCCAGCGATCCCGCGCGCAGCAGCAGCGCGACGTCGTTGGCTTCCACGGTGCTCATGCGACCGGAAATCTGCACGCGTCCGCCGCCGATCTCGGTGCGGATCACCGGCGCGGTGACCACCTCTCCCTTGCCTTTTTCGATCAGCAGTATGGCCATGCGCTTGCCGACGTTGTCGCGCGTGACGTCCTTGAAGATCCGGGATCCGGCGGAATCGAGCGACAAATGCACGGCCGCTTCCTGGGTCTGGTTGTCGAATCCCGGCTGCGCGTCGGTCAGGCGCTCGCCGGTGAGCACGACCTGCTTTTTCACCAGCAGGCCGCGACCGCCGCGCTCGACGTAGTACTCGGTTCCGGCCGGCGGCTGCCCCTTGGCGGCCAGTTCCATGATGCCCGGGTTGGCGCTGGCTTCATCGTCAACCAGGTGCACTTCCAGCGTCGCCGTGCGGCCCAGGATGTCCTTGGCCTTGGCGGTGTCCTGCACCCCCGGCAACTGCACCACGATTCGATCGGAGCCCTGCTGCTGGATGACCGGTTCGGCGACGCCGAGTTCGTTGATGCGGTTGTGCAGGGTCGTGATGTTCTGCTTGACGGCAAATTCCTGGATGCGCTTCTGCGCCTCGGGCTTGAGCGTCGCCACCAGCTTGAGTTCCGCACCGTCCTGCGCGTCAACCAGCAGCAGGTCGGGCTGGCTGTCCGCCAGGGCGGCACGCGCCTTGTCCCGGATATCCGCCTCGCGGAAGCGTATCGCCACGCTCATTCCCTCGCGGCCGATGCCGCCGTGGCGGATGTTCTTGTCGCGCAGCAGAGTCCTCAGGTCGGCGCCGATCGAATCGAGGCGCTTGGTCAGCGCGCCCTTCATATCTACCTGCAACAGGAAATGCACGCCGCCGCGCAGATCGAGGCCGAGATACATCGGCAAGGCGTGGATGCCGGTAAGCCAGTTGGGTGAGTCCGACACCAGGTTCAGCGCTACGCTGTAGGTTGCATCCGCGGCCACGGGATTCAGGGCCTTTTCGATGGCGTCCCTGGCCTTGAGTTGGGCATCGGTGTCGGCCAGCCGCACGCGCACGCTGTTCAACTCGAGCACCATCCCTTGCGGGGCAACTGCGGCCGCCTTGAGCGCCGTCTCGACCTGGCCCATGAGCCTGGCGTCGACCTTGTGCGTCGATTTGACGCTGGCTACCTGTACCGCCGGCGCCTCGCCAAAGAAGTTGGGCAGGGTGTAGAGGAAACCAAGCACCAGGGCGATCAACACCGTGGCATTTTTCCAGAGGGGATAACGGTTCATGGCAGGGTGCCGGCCTCCGCGTCAGCGTGGCCGGCCTCAGGAAATTACAGGTTTTTCAACGTGCCCTTGGGCAGCAGCGCACCCACGGCGTTCTTCTGCACGGTAATCACCACCGGGCCGTCCTTGCCGTCCGCCACTTCGAGGCTGAGGTAGTTTTCGCCCACCTTGGCAATGCGTCCGGTAATGCCGCCCTGGGTGACGATTTCGTCGCCCTTGGCAAGTTCGCTGACCATTTTCTGCTGCTCCTTGGCCTTCTTCATTTGCGGCCGGATCATGACGAACCACAGCACGATGAACATCAGCAGAATGGGCAGCATGCCCATCAAGCCCCCCGTGGGGTCGGCGGCGGCTCCGGCCGCCTGCGCGTATGCATTTGAAATCAGCACCATGAATCTCCAAGAATATCAAAACAATGCGAAGCAGAGTTTCAGTGAAGGCTAATGACCGCGATAGCGGACCTTATGCCGAAACTAAAACAAAATGTTTCAGTGAAGGCTCGCCTGCAAAGCAGGCGTTACGCCGAAACTAAAACTAAGCGCCGAATTATACCCGCTCGCCTGCCCGTCCCCGGGCAAAGCGCTGACGGAACCCGGCAAAGTCGCCCTGTTCGATGGCCACGCGCATTTCCGCCATCAGCGTCTGGTAATAGAACAGGTTGTGGATCGTATTCAGCCGGGCCCCCAGAATTTCGCCGATGCGGTGCAGGTGATGCAGGTAAGCGCGGCTAAAGTTGCGGCAGGCATAGCAACCGCAGCTCTCGTCCAGCGGCCGGGTATCGGTTTTGTACTGCGCGTTCTTGATCTTGACGTCGCCATGGCGGGTAAACAGCCAGCCGTTGCGCGCGTTGCGCGTCGGCATCACGCAATCGAACATGTCGATGCCCTGGCCGACGGCATAAACCAGGTCTTCCGGCGTACCGACGCCCATCAGGTAGCGAGGTTTGCCGGCGGGAAGGCGCGGTGCGGTGTGGGCCAGGATGCGTGCCATTTCCTCCTTGGGTTCGCCCACCGACAGACCGCCGATGGCAAAGCCGTCGAAGCCGATATCGACCAGCGCCGCCAGCGATTCATCGCGCAGCGCCTCGTGCATACCGCCCTGGACGATGCCGAACAGGGCGTTCGGATTCTGCAGGCGGTCGTGCTCGTCGCGCGAGCGTCGCGCCCAGCGCAGGCTCAGCCGCATCGATTCGTCCGCCGTGACCAGGTCCGCCGGATAGGGCGTGCATTCGTCGAAGATCATCGCGATGTCCGAATTGAGCACGTGCTGGATGCGCATCGATTCCTCCGGCGTCAGGAACAGCCGGTCGCCGTTGATCGGCGAAGCGAACTTGACGCCCTCCTCGCTGATCTTGCGCAAGTCGCCCAGGGAAAACACCTGGAAGCCGCCCGAATCGGTCAGGATCGGACCGTTCCAGCCCATGAAACGGTGCAAACCGCCATGTGCCGCAATTACCTCCAGCCCCGGCCGCAGCCAGAGATGGAAGGTGTTGCCGAGGACGATGGAGGCACCCATGCCAACCAGTTCAGCGGGGGACATGGCCTTGACCGTGCCGTAGGTACCCACCGGCATGAAAGTCGGCGTTGGCGCCACGCCGTGCGCCAGGGTCAGGGTTCCGCGCCGGGCAGCGCCGTCGGTGGCAAGCAGTTCGAAGTTCATTGCGGCCGGCTCCGGTGCAACAACATCGCATCGCCGTAACTGAAGAAGCGATAGCGGGCGGCAATCGCGTGTCGATAGGCGGCGCGGATTTCGTCGAGCCCGGCAAAGGCCGAAACCAGCATCAAAAGCGTCGATTTCGGCAGGTGAAAATTGGTGATCAGCAGGTCGACCACGCGAAACACGAAGCCGGGAGTGACGAACAGCGCCGTCTCGCCGGCGCCGACTTTAAGATCGCCCGACAGCGCCGCGGATTCGAGCACACGTAGGGACGTAGTACCGACCGCGACGACACGGCCGCCGCGCGCCCGGGTCGCCGCGATGGCTTCGGCGGTGACCTGCGGCAAGACATAGCCTTCGGTATGCATGCGATGCTGCGCAAGGTCGCTCACCCGAACCGGTTGGAAGGTTCCGGCACCGACGTGCAGCGTGACATAGGCAATATCGATACCCTTCCGGCGAAGGTTTCCCAACAGGTCACTATCAAAATGCAAACCTGCCGTCGGCGCCGCCACCGAACCCTTTTCCCTTGCATACACGGTCTGATAGCGCTCCTCATCCGGAGCCTCTGCCGCGCGCTCGATATAGGGCGGCAGCGGCAACCGGCCGTGGCGTTCGATCAATTCGGCGGCCTCGCCGGCGAACCGCAGCCGGTAGAACTCGCCGTCGCGTCCCAGCACTTCGACATCGAGCGCGTCTTCCAGCCGCAACCGGCTGCCCGGTTGCGGCGGCTTACTTGCCCGCAGCTGTGCCAGCACGGTACTCTGATCGAGCAGACGTTCAACGAGGATTTCGACCTGTCCGCCGCTTTCCTTGTGCCCCAGCAGGCGTGCATGCAGGACGCGGCTGTCATTCATCACCAGCAGGTCACCCGCGCGCAGCCACTGCGGCAGATCGACAAAGGCACTGTCCGTGCGGCGCCCGCCGTCCACCACCAGCAGCCGGCTTGCCGAGCGTTGCGGCAAGGGCGTCTGGGCAATCAGTTCGGCTGGCAGCGCGTAGTCGAAATCGGCGAGCGTCAAAGACATCGGGTTGGCGGGAGAGTGCATGGCAAGGAACGGCTGCCAGCAAGCCTTGTGCATCGTTGGGCCGCCCTTCCGGCGGCCGGCGCGAATAGTAGCAGAGCTCTATTCCTTATCCGCCGCTATCCGTAAAACCGGTCCGGTAGTCTGATGCTCAAGCGCCCGATTCGACATCGCCATGCCGTCTGAACGCCGCCAGGTCAACCAGAATCAACTGACCGTCCTGTTCAAGGATAAGCCCCTGGGCGGTCAGATCGCGCATCACGCGGCTGACCATCTCGCGCGAAGCACCGATCATCTTCGCGATATCCTGTTTGCTGAGCTTGTGCGCAATTACTTTGCGCCCATCGACGGTCTCCGCTGCCTCAAGTAAAAGGCGCGCAACGCGCCCATAGACATCTAGCAGCGCCAGGCTCTCAATGGTCCGGTCGGCCAAACGCAAACGCTTGGTCAGGTTGCGCATGATGAAGAGGGAAACCTCGGGGTTTTCTGCCAGGCACTGCTTGAAATCCGCCTGGCCGATCACCACCACTTCGCTCGCCTCGACCGCCAGCACCGTAGCCGAGCGGGGATGATCGTCGAGCACCCCCATTTCGCCAAACAGTTCTCCGGGCCCAAGCCTTGAGAGGATGACCTCACGCCCTTCCTCGTCGCTGACCTGCACCTTCAAGGCGCCCGAAAGCACGAAGTAAATGTTGTCGGTACGGTCGCCAGCATGCAGTACGACGGTATGCCGCGCGATCGCGCGCAACATGGCCACACGAGTCAACGGCTTGAGGCTGTCGTCGTCGAGTTTCTCGAAGATCGGCAACGCGCGCAGGATGGTCAATGAAACCCCGGTATTCGGCAA
Source organism: uncultured beta proteobacterium (assembly GCA_903933395.1). GTDB lineage: Bacteria > Pseudomonadota > Gammaproteobacteria > Burkholderiales > Rhodocyclaceae > Sulfuritalea. Next base: position 4,950 of record CAIZKA010000377.1, read on the forward strand.
GCCCACAACATACCCCCCAACAAAACCCTTTTTGTACACCTGGCGCCAAGTGTAATCCGTATTGGGGATTTCGCTTGGATGACCTTGCAGGTACTTTTGGTGCCGGGGGGGGAAGTCGAATCCCCATGCCTTGCGGCGGCGGTGTTTGAGACCGCTACGTCTACCGATTCCGTCACCCCGGCCCGGGATGTCGCAGCCATGAGCAATACTGCCTGAACCTGACTGGGCGAGGCGCGCA
>CAIZKA010000378.1 GCA_903933395.1 uncultured beta proteobacterium
GAAGGTGACTGCCGTACTGGTAGCGGATGCGGGCTCGCTTGCCTTGCCATGGCCTCCGCTCTTCTTCTGCGCCGGGGCAGCCGCCACGGCCTTAGCGGCCGGCGGCGCAGCGGCGACCTTGGGCGCCGGAGGCGGCCAGGTAATGTTGCCTTCCTTGATGACGGTCAGGCCGCGGATGGCTTCGTCTTCCATATTGACGTCGATGATGCCGTCCTTGGTTTTGCACAGCTCCTCGGTGAGGCGGAACAGGTTGGAGGCATACAGCGTCGACGACTGCTTGGCGAGGCGCGAGGTGAGGTCGGTGTAGCCGACGATGGTCACGCCGTGCTTTACCACCGTTTTCCCGGCCTCGGTCAGCTCGCAGTTGCCGCCGCGCTCGGCCGCCATGTCGACGATCACGCTGCCCGGTTTCATGCTCTGCACCATCTCGGCGGTGATCAGCCGGGGTGCGGGCTTGCCGGGGATCAGCGCGGTGGTGATGATGATGTCCACCTCCCGCGCCTGCTTGGCGTACATCTCGCGCTGGGCCTGCTGGAAGCCCTCGCTCATGACCTTGGCGTAACCGCCGCCGCCGGAGCCTTCTTCCTCGTAATCGACCTTGACGAATTCGCCGCCCAGCGACACCACCTGGTCGGCCACTTCGGCGCGGGTGTCGTTGGCGCGCACGATGGCGCCCAGGCTGGCTGCCGTGCCGATCGCGGCCAAGCCGGCGACGCCGGCACCGGCGATGAAGACCTTGGCCGGCGGCACCTTGCCTGCGGCGGTGATCTGGCCGTTGAAGAAACGGCCGAAGGCGTTGGCGGCCTCGATCACGGCGCGGTAGCCGGCGACGCCGGCCTGTGAAGTCAGGGCGTCCATCTTCTGGGCGCGGGAGAGCGTGCGCGGCAAGGAGTCGATGGCCAGCACGGTGGCCTTTTTGGCGGCGAGCTGCTGCATCAGTTCCGGGTTCTGCGCCGGCCAGATGAAGGTGATCAGGGTACCGCCTTCGCGCAGGTTCCCCACGTCCTCGGGCGTCGGTACGCCGACCTTGAACACGATGTCGGACGCCGCCCAGAGCGCGGGCGCGCCGGCGATCACCTCAGCGCCGGCGGCGCGATAGCTGTCGTCACTGCAATTCGCCGCGTCCCCGGCACCGGATTCGACGGCGACCTTGAAACCCAGCTTGATGAGCTTTTCGACGACTTCGGGTACGGTGGCCACGCGTTTCTCGCCGGCCAGCGTTTCCCGGGGAACTCCAATTGTCAGCGCCATGATTCTCCCATTCACTTTTCTAAAAATAGCTTGATCCGCGAACGCGTCTTGTAGTCTTGTGGGTTCGCACCGGATGCACGCCCTGAATACCCGGACAACGTGCGAGGGCTATGATAACGCCTTTCGACTGTGACTGAGCCGACCAAGATGACGAGTTCAAAGCCGAATCGCCCTCGCTCGCTCGCACGCGCCGCCAGGCGCCTATCGCAAGCGTCCAAGGTGGGCCTGGCGCCGGGCGCGCTGATCCACCTGGGAGAACGCAAGACCGAGCAGCCGACGATCACCCTGATCGAGTACGGCGACGCCGAACTGATCGAATACTGCTTCACCTCGCTGGAAGAAGCCAAGGACCACCAGCCGCGACTGCCGGTGCTCTGGCTCAACGTGCATGGACTGCACGAACCCGAGGTCATGGCGGAAATCGGCCGTCGCTTCAAGCTGCACCCGCTGGTGCTGGAAGACATCCTCAACACCAACCAGCGCCCCAAGATCGACGACTACGGCGACTACCTGTTCATGGTCGCCCGCTTTTTCGAGATCGACGGCGAAAACAACCAGATCGGCTCCGACCAGGTCAGCCTGATCCTCGGCCCGAACTTCGTCCTGACCTTCCAGGAGCGGCCCAGCGGCCGCTTCGACCCGGTGCGCGAGCGCCTGCGCCAGAATCGCGGCCAGATACGCAAGCTGGGCGCCGACTACCTCGCCTATTCCCTGCTCGACGCCATCGTCGACCGTTACTTCACCATCCTCGAAAACATCGGCGAACGCACCGAGGAACTCGAAGACGTGATGCTCGAGCACCCGCGGCCGGGCGCGCTGCAAATGGTGCATCAACTCAAGCGCGAGACCCTGAACCTGCGCCGCTCGATCTGGCCGCTGCGCGAAGTCATCAACAGCCTGACCCGCGCCGACGACCGCTTCTTCCGCCCCGAAACCCGGCCCTACCTGCGCGACATCTACGACCACACGGTGCACGCCATCGAATCGCTGGAAGCCAACCGCGACGTGATCGCCGGCATGCTCGACATCTACCTGTCCTCAGTCAGCAACCGGGTCAACCAGGAAGTGCGGGCGCTGACCGTGGTCGCCATCATCTTCATGCCAGCGACGCTGATCTCGGGCATCTTCGGCATGAACTTCAAGGTCATGCCGCCGCTGGACTGGCCCGACGGCTTCATGATGGCCCTCGGCCTGATGGCGATCGTCGCTTCGACGCTGAGTTTTATCTTCTGGCGCCGGCGCTGGCTGGAGTAGTCGCGAAACAGGCGGCGCGAGCGGCGCGGCATGTCAGATGTTCAGCAGAGCAAATGTCGCTGACCCCATATCACTACTCTGGGAATGTCAGCTATGCAGGAGCGACAGAACTGTCCCTTGATGGCCGATCTCCGACTTCATCTCCAATCCTCAACCTGCAATCCACTGACTCGCTTGAACTCGCCAACATTTGAAGTAACCACCACCAAGCCCCGTGCCAGCGCCGTTCCAGCTATCAGGACATCGTAAGCTCCGATAGGCTGACCCTGGGTCTTGAGCGCCGCGCGGATCGCCGCAGCGGCCTGCGCATCGGCTTCATCAAACGGTAGAGTGGCGATGGTCGAAAAAAACGCGTCCAGTATCGGTGCCAGCTTCTTTGCGCGCACGGTGTTAAGCGCGAGGCCGTAATCCACCTCCATGCGCGTAAGCGCGGATACGCCTATCAGATTCGGCGGCGTAGCTTTGATGCGTGCCAGGACGCTGGGTTGGCCTTTGACAAAATCAGAGACCGTGCAGGTGTCGAGCAGATACTTCATGCCAGCGGGTCAGCAACCGGCGGCTTGAGGCGGTCTCTGCTTGCTTCAAACAGCGGCATGTCGGCCATACCCTTGAAGGCCAGCACTTCAGCGGGCCACTGAGGTTTGCCGCGTCGCTTCAGCCACTCGCTCACCGCCTGGCGGACCAGCGCATTCCGGCTTTCGCCAGCCTTCTTTGCAACTTTGTTGAGCTGCTGACCGGTTTCGTCGTCAAGGTAGATGTTGAAGTTCATGATTACGGTCTCCATACGCATAACTGCTTTATATGTTATACGAAGGAAGTGCGAATTGGAAGGCGTCCGAGAGCAGCCAAAGGGGGCAGAGTCATATGGCTTCCTGAGCGCCTGACATGCCACGTCGCCCGCGCATTCTGCTTCCTGACAACCCGCTGCACCTCGTCCAGCGCGGCAGTAATCGAGCTCGGTGCCACGTTGCCGAGGAGGACTACCACTTACCTCAGCAGCACGCGCTGACTGTGGCGACCAGTTCCATCACCGCCAGCTTCGTTCAGCCTGGGCCGCCAAACGCCGTACCACCAGCGCCGACTTTCAGCGCCCGCGCAGGAAGCGCCGCTGCACCTTGCCGGTGGTGGTCATCGGCAGAGCGTCGATGAACTCGATGATCTTCGGGTACTCGTAGGGCGCGAGGTATTGCCGCACATGCTGCTGCAGCGAGGCCTCGAGTTCGGCCGAGGGTGTATGCCCTGCGGCGAGCACGATGAAGGCCTTGACCACCGTGCCGCGCGTTTCGTCGGGCTCGCCGATCACCGCGGCATTGGCCACCGCCGCATGCTTGACCAGGCAGTTCTCGATCTCTCCCGGGCCGATGCGGTAGCCGGCGCTCTTGAACATGTCGTCCGAGCGCCCCTGGTAGCGGAGCACGCCGTCCTCGTCCATTTTTGCCAGGTCGCCGGTGCGGCCCCAGGCCTGCGGATCGGCTATGCCGCCGCCGAAGAATTTTTCCGCCGTGGCCTGCGGGTTGTTCCAGTAGCCGAGCATGAACACCGGGTCCATCTCGCCGTTGCAGCTGCGCCGGACGCAGACTTCGCCCATTTCGCCGGGCGCCACCGGATTGCCTTCGTCATCCAGCACGCCGAGTTGGTGCCCCGGATAGCCGCGGCCCATGGCCCCGGGCTTGGGCGGCGTCACCGCGGCGCAGTTGCCGACGATGTAGTTGATCTCGGTCTGGCCGTACATCTCATTCACCGTCACGCCCAGCGCCTCCTGCGCCCAGGCACAGACGGTTTCGCCGACGGGCTCGCCGGCGCTCATGATGCTGCGCAGGACGAGGTCGTACTTTTCCTTCGGCTGCGGCACGGCCTTCATCATCATTTTCAGCGCCGTGGGAAAGAGGAAACTGTTCCTCACGCCGTACTTTTCCATGAGCCAGAAGGCCTTGTCCGGATCGAAGCGGCCGCGATAGCCGAGTATCGGCTGGCCGAAGTTCCAGCTCGGCAGCAGGGCGTCGAAGAGGCCGCCGGTCCACGCCCAGTCGGCCGGCGACCAGAACATGTCGCCGCGCTGCGGATAGAAATCGTGCGAACAGACGAAGCCCGAAAGGTTGCCGATCAGGCTGCGCTGCGCGATCAGCGCGCCCTTGGGATTGCCCGTGGTACCGCTGGTGTAGATGATCAGCGCCGGATCGTCGGCCGCGGTGTCCGTCGCCACGTAGCGCGAGGAAGCCAGCGGCAGCAGCGTGCTCCACTCGCGCACCCAGGATTCGCGCGCGCCGCCGACGCCGATGACGTGCTTGAGGTCCGGCAGCTTGTCGCGCACGGCGCCGAGCTTTTCCAGGCCGCCCTCGTCGATGATGGCCACGCGCACCCCGGCGTGGGTCAGGCGGAATTCCAGCGCATCGGCGCCGAACAGGTGCGACACCGGCACGGCGATCGCGCCCATCTGGTAGCAGGCCATGTGCGCGACGCCGGTTTCGGGCCGCTGCGGCAGGATGATGGCGACGCGGTCGCCGGCCATGACGCCCATGGCGCCCAGCACGTTGCTCAGGCGGTTGGCGGCCTGCTGCACGTCCCAGAAGCTCCAGGCCTCGGTGTGACCGGCCTCGTCCTCGTAGTAGAGGGCAAAGCGCGAGCGGTCGTCGGCCCAACGGCCGCAGCAGGCCTGGGCGATGTTGTAGCGCGGCGGGACGTTCCAGCGGAAGGAATCGCGCAGGGTTTGCCAGTCGCGCGCCGTGGCGTCGAGAACGATGTCCATAGCGTCAGAACTTGTGAAGAAATCGTAGCGAGCGGGCCGCAGCGGGGTGCGGCCGGAGCGCAGCTACCGGAATATATGTCGTTATATGTGAGGATAGCCGGGTTTGCCAACTGAGCCGCCCAAGCCCCGATCCGGCACGCGCAGTAGATTTATTCACAAGTTCTCATGATGCGAGCCGCTCGTCGATCAGTTCTATCCAGTGCCGCACCGGCACATCCGTGACGCCCTGCAGGTGGGCCATGCAGCCGACATTGGCGCTGGCGATCGTCGCCGGTGCACCGGCCGTCAGCGCGGCGATCTTGTTGGCCTGCAGGCGCTGCGACAGCACCGGCTGCAACACCGAATAGGTGCCCGCCGAGCCGCAACATAAATGCGAATCCGCCACCGGCGTCAGGCGGTAGCCCGCCGCGGTCAGCAGCAATTCCACGGTGCCGCGGATCTTGAGCCCGTGCTGCAGGCTGCAGGGACTTTGGAAAGCCAGCGGCTTTTCGCTTTCCGGCAAGGGCACGCAGTTCAGCAACAGGCTGCCCAGCGCATCCGCTTCCGCCGTGATGACCTCGCTGATGTCGCGGGTCGCCAGCACCACCCGCGCCGCCTTCAGCGCGTAATCGGGATCGTCCTGCAGCAGGTGGGCATATTCGAGCACGTGCGAGCCGCAGCCCGAGGCCGTCATCACCAGGCACTCGGCACCGGCTTCGAGCAGCGGCCACCAGGCATCGATGTTGCGCCGGGCATCGTCGCGCGATCCCTCGGCCGCATTCAGGTGCAGGCGCACCGCGCCGCAGCAGCCGGCGCCGCCGGCCTCGACCATCTGGATGCCCAGTCGATCCAGCACGCGCCGCGTCGCGCCATTCACGTTCGGATACATCGAGGGCTGGACGCAGCCGGCCAGCGCGACCATCTGCCGCGCATGAAGGCGATGCGGCGTCGGACCCGCCGAGGACAGCGGCGGCACCTTGGCGCGCAGCACTCCCGGCAGCAGCATGCGTACCGACTGCCCCAGCTTCATCGCCGCGCCGAACAGCATGGAGCGCGGCAGCAGGTTCTTCAGCGTCCCGCGCATGAATGCATCGCTGCCGCTGCGCGGCACCTTCTGCTCGACCACCTCGCGGCCGATGTCGAGCAGGCGCGTGTAATGCACGCCTGAGGGGCAGGTACTCTCGCAGGAGCGGCAGGAGAGGCAGCGGTCGAGATGCAGGCGGGTCTTTTCCGTCGGCTCGGCACCTTCCAGCACCTGCTTGATCAGGTAGATGCGGCCACGCGGGCCGTCGAGTTCGTCGCCCAGCAACTGGTAGGTCGGGCAGGTCGCGGTGCAGAAGCCGCAATGCACGCAGCGGCGCAGGATTTCCTCGGCCTCGCGGCCGGCGGTGGTATGACGGATGAAATCGGCGAGGTGGGTTTCCATTTGAACTCAGGAAGAACAGTTAGCCACAGAGGTCACAGAGGACACAGAGGAAAAGCAGATTGTCAGGAACTGGACTTTCTCTGTGCTCTCTGTGGCCTCTGTGGCTTGAATTTGGGTTTCCATCAGAACTCCGAATACATGCGACCAGGATTGAACACGCCATAGGGATCGAAGCTGTGCTTCAGGCGGCGATGCACTTCCATCAGCGCCGGCTGCAGGGGCGCGAAAACGCCGCCGGTCTTGTCTCCGCCGTGGAACAGCGTGGCGTGGCCGCCGGCCCGCGCCGCCGCCTCGCGCAGTTGCGCCGCATCGCCGTCGCCGCGCAGCCAGCGCTGCGCGCCGCCCCACTCCAGCAGTTGCTCGCCCGGCAGTTCCAGCGGCGGAGCGACGGAAGGCACCGACAATCGCCACAAAGGCGCATCGCCGGCGAAGAAGGCGGCGCCCTGCTCGCGCAACCCGTTCCAGAATTCATCGGCCGCCGCCGCGGCGAGCGACTCGCCGCCGAGCTTCTTGCAGGCCGCGGCCACCGCCGCCTGCGCGCCGGACAGGCGGATGCTCAGCACGCCGTCCTGCCAGCAACTCGCCACCAGCGGCAGCGGCTGGCCGGCCCAGCGGTTCATCGCCTCCAGCGCCTTGTCCTGCGGCATTTCAAAACGCAGGCTGGCGTCGCCCGCCGGCAGCGGCAGCACCTTGAGCGAGACGTCGAGGATCAGGCCCAGGGTGCCGAGGCTGCCCGTCATCAGGCGCGAAACGTCGAAGCCGGCGACATTCTTCATCACCTCGCCGCCGAACCTGAGCACGCGGCCTTCGCCGTCCATGATCCGGACGCCGAGCACGTAATCGCGCAGGCTGCCGACCGCCGCCCGGCGCGGCCCGGAGAGGCCCGCGGCGACGGCGCCGCCGACCGTGGCGTTGCCGAAGCGCGGCGGCTCGCAGGCGAGGAACTGGCGCCGTGCCGCCAGCGCCGACTCCAGTTCCGCCAGCGGCGTGCCGCAGCGCGCGGTGACGACCAGCTCGGTCGGCTCGTAGCTGACGATGCCGGCATGGGAGCGTGTATCCAGAACATCTCCCGCCAACGGGCCGCCGTAAAAATCCTTGCTGCCGCCGCCCCTGAGGCGCAGCGGCTTGCGTTCGAGAATGCGGGCACGGAATTCATCGATCATTTGAAAACCTCTTTTGCCACAGAGGACACAGAGTTCACAGAGAGAACCCGTGTACCGGGCAGTCTGCTTTTGCTTTCTCTGTGTTCTCTGTGTGCTCTGTGGCTAATGGTTCTTCTTCTGAGCATTACAGCCGCTCCAGTTCGGGAAACTTGACCTGGCCGCCATGCACGTGCATGCGGCCGAACTCGGCGCAGCGATGCAGGGTGGGTACGCCCTTCTCGGGATTCAGCAGGCCCTCGGGATCGAAGGCGCGCTTCACGGCGTGGAAGGCGCGCAACTCCTCGGAGCCGAATTGGTCGCACATGGAATTGATCTTCTCGTAGCCGACGCCGTGTTCGCCGGTGATGGTGCCGCCCAGGTCGACCGAGAGCTTGAGGATCTCGGCACCGAAGGCTTCGGTGCGTTCCAGTTCGCCGGCGACGTTGGCGTCGTAAAGGATCAGCGGATGCAGGTTGCCGTCGCCGGCATGGAAGACGTTGATGCAGCGCAGGCGGTATTTCTTTTCCATGGCGTAGATCGCGGTCAGCATTTCGCCGAGGCGTTTGCGCGGAATGGTGCCGTCCATGCAGTAGTAATCGGGCGAGATGCGCCCCGCCGCGGGAAAGGCCGCCTTGCGCCCGGCCCAGAAGCGCAGGCGCTCGGGCTCGGATTGCGAGACGCGGATATCGGTGGCGCCGCTGGTTTCCAGCACCGCCTTCATGCGCGAAATCTCCTCCGCCACTTCTTCCGCCGTGCCGTCCGATTCGCAGAGCAGGATGGCCTCGGCATTCAGGTCGTAACCGGCCTTGACGTAGGGCTCGACGGCGGCGGTGGCCGGCTTGTCCATCATTTCCAGCCCGGCGGGGATGATGCCGGCGGCGATCACCGCCGCCACGGCTTCACCGGCCTTCATCACGTCGTCGAAACTGGCCATGATCACCTGCGCCTGTTCGGGCTTCGGCACCAGCTTGACCGTCACCTCGGTAACCACGGCGAGCATGCCCTCGGAACCGATCGACACCGCCAGCAGGTCGTAGCCCGGCGCGTCCAGCGCATGGTTGCCGAACTCGACGATGTCGCCGCTGACCAGCACGGCGCGCACGCGCAGCACGTTGTGCAGGGTCAGGCCGTATTTCAGGCAATGCACGCCGCCGGAATTCTCGGCGACGTTGCCGCCGATGGAACAGGCGATCTGCGAACTCGGGTCGGGGGCATAGTAGAGTCCGAGCGGCGCCGCCGCTTCCGAAATCGCCAGGTTGCGCACGCCGGGTTGCACCACGGCCACGCGCGCCACGGGATCGACGCGCAGGATTTTCTTCAGCTTGGCCAGGCTCAGCACCACGCCCTGCGGATGCGGCAGGGCGCCGGCGGAAAGTCCGGTGCCGGCGCCGCGGGCAACGATGGGCGCGCCGGCGGCGCGGCAGGCCTTGATCACCGCCACCACCTGCGCTTCGGTTTCCGGCAGGGCCACGGCAAGCGGCACCTGGCGGTAGGCGGACAGGCCGTCGCACTCGTAGGGCTTCAGGTCCTCCTCGGCGGAAAGCAGCGCGGCCGGCGGCAGGATGCCCGCCAGAGCGGCCAGCAAGGAAGCACGATCGGTATCGGCAAAGTCTTGCGCCACATCGGCGGAGTGTTCGCGCAACGCCATCGTCATTTCTCCCCTGCCTGAGATTCCGTCTTGTCGATCAGGATCGCCCTGAAGTCATTCACGTTGGTGCGCGTCGGCCCGGTGACGACCAGGTCGCCCGGTGAGGCAAAAACGCCGCAGGCGTCATTCTCGGTCAGGCGCGCGCGCAAATCAATTCCGGCGACGACGGTCCGCGCCGGCGTATCGGGCAAGACCATGGCGCCTGCATTGTCTTCCGGGCCGTCGATGCCGCCCGTATCGCGGGCGCTGGCGGCAGTGCGGGCACGGCCGCCAGGCGCCAGCGCCGGAGACGGTATCCACTGTTCCAGGGCAATCAGATGATTGCCCAAGGAGTTCGGATTAAGTGCGGCAACGCCAAATATTCTTCCCTGGTCGTCATCCCGGGCTTGACCCGGGATCCAGTATTGAGGGAAAGGCCTGGATTCCGGCTTTCGCCGGAATGACGGCAGTGGTGATCGCTTGTCGATTGCAAACCTAGCCTCGTTCATGCAATCGCCCTCTCCCCCGCCGGGATTTGTCCCTGTGCAACCGCGCTGCGCGTAAACTACGCGCTCTATTCAGGATCGCCTTGTCTACCCGCATCATGAACCCGACATCTGCCCCGGACCCGGGAGCAATCTATACCCGCGTTGCCATCGGCCTGCACTGGCTGATCGCGTTCGCTCTCATCGGCAGCTTTTCGGTCGGCCTGTACATGGTCGATCTGCCACTGTCGCCGCAAAAGCTCAGGATCTACTCCTGGCACAAGTGGGCCGGCGTGACTATCTTCCTGTGCGTCGCGCTGCGCCTGGGCTGGCGCCTGGTGCATGCTCCGCCGGGACTGCCCGCCGCCATGCCGGCCTGGCAGCGCAGCCTTGCCGGGGCCACCCATGTGCTGCTCTACCTGCTGATGGTCGCCGTGCCGCTGTCCGGCTGGCTGATGAGTTCGGCCAAGGGCTTCCAGACCGTCTGGTTCGGCGTATTGCCGCTGCCGGACCTGCTGGACAAGAACAAGGAACTGGGCGACCTGCTGCAGCAACTTCACGAACTGCTGAACTTCGGCATGGCCGGACTGGTCTTCATGCATATCGGCGCCGCGCTCAAGCACCATTTTCACGACCGCGACGACGTGCTGGTCCGCATGATCCCCTTTTTGCGCAGCACTCCCGACGGAGACGTCAAATGAAGTTACTCAAAGCAGGCATGATCCTCGGCGGCGGGCTGGCAATCCTGGCGTCGGCCGCGCAGGCCGTCGAGTTCACCCAGCTGCAGCCGGGCAAGAGCTCGCTGGCCTTTGTTTCGAAGCAGATGAACGTGCCGGTCGAAGGCAGCTTCAAAAGCTTCCGCAGCAAGCTCGCCTTCGACCCGGCCAAGCCCGCTGCAGCCAGGGCCGAGCTGGAAATCGACCTGGCCAGCATCGATGTCGGCTCGAAGGAAGCCGACGAGGAAGTCGCGAGCAAGGAGTGGTTCAATACCAAGGCCTTTCCTGTCGCGAAGTTCGTGTCGACCTCGGTCAAGCCCCTGGGCGGCAACCGCTACGAAATCGCGGGCAGGATGACCATCAAGGGCAGGACGCAGAACCTGACGGCGCCGGTCACCGTGACCCAGCAAGGCAACAGCGCCACCTTCGAAGGCAGCCTCGTGCTCAAGCGTGCCGATTACGACATCGGCGGCGGCGTCTGGGCCGATTTCGGCACCGTGGCCAACGAAGTCCAGATCAAGTTCCGCCTGCTGGC
>CAIZKA010000379.1 GCA_903933395.1 uncultured beta proteobacterium
GCGCGACACGGCAATCGCACACGAGCTTCTTCCCGGCTGCACGCGCGTGGAACATGCCATGCAGCTTGTCGACCAGTTCGCGCACATCGAATGGCGCCGGCTCAACGGTCAGGCCGTCGGCCTCGGCTTTGGCATAATTCAAAATGTCGGTCAGCACCAGGGAGAGCGACTCGGCGCTGTTTTTCAGGACACCGGCAAATTCCCGTTGGTCCGTGTCCAGCCGGGTGCTGAGCAACACATCGCACATGCCGAGGATGCCATTCATCGGTGTGCGGAGCTCATGGCTCATGGTGTTCAGAAACTCGCTCTTGGCACGGTTCGCCGCCTCGGCGGCGAACATCGCCCGTGCCAGCTTCCGGGTCCGCTCCGCCACGCGTTGTTCGAGCAACGCATTATGCATTTTCAGCTCGCGGGTGGCGGCGCCAAGGGCAAGCTGGGAAGCGACCCGCGCCAGCAGGATCGGCGGAGATATCGGCTTGATCACAAAATCCACGGCACCGAGCTTGAGACCATGTTCCTCCTCCGCGTCCATACCGATCGCCGTGACGAATATCACCGGGATGTCACGGGTTTCAGGCGCCTCGCGCAGCGCGGCAAGAACCTCGTAGCCACTCATTCCGGGCATCACCACGTCGAGCAGGATCAGGTCGGGAAGCGGCAGGATCTTCGCCTGAGCCAATCCCTCGAGGCCCGACGCGGCGGTGCGGACCTGATAGAGGGGGCACAAATATTCGATCATGATTTCGATCTGATCGGGGGCGTCATCCACCACCACCACCGTGAAGCTGCGCTCTGATTCGGTCGTGTCGGACATCATTTTCCTTTCAATGGCATGGCGTACCCGGATTGCCGTCTCGCCAGCGCCGACTTTTGTTTCAATCGTGTTGGAAGCTTCATCTGGCCAGGTACTCGCGGATCTCGGTCAGCGCCGCATCAAATGCTGCAGCCAGGCGTTCGCCGTGAGCGGTGGCGTCCGGATTCGCCGAGTGGGCTGCGGCCTCGGTCACTCTTGCCTGTGCCTGCAATTCGATAGCAAACACACTGCCGCCGGTGCCCTTTGCGGTATGTGCAAGGAAGCCCAGTTGATCCATGTCACCCGATGCGACCGCAGCCCGCATCCGCGCCGGGGCTTCGGCATGGGCTTGCAACATGACACCGAGCAACTTGGGGATGAAGGCCGGGCGATCGGCATAGCGCTGCTCCAACTGTATCCAGTCGATCATCCCGACCTGGATGGATGCTTCGACAGCAGGTGGCGGGGGCGTGACGGTGATCTCGACAGCGCGCCGGGCGTGGCGCAGGATTATCTCGATCAGTGGCCCCAGGTCGAGCGGTTTGGTGATCGTGTCGATCATGCCGGCGGCGCGGCATTTTTCGTGTTCGACGGCCAGGACGTGCGCCGTCTGGCCGACCACCGGCAATGCCGGGGCCAGAACGCGAATCTGCCGTGTGGCCTCGAAGCCATCCATCTCGGGCATCTGCACATCCATCAGCACCAGGTCGAATCGGTCTGGATCGCGGGTCACGGCCTCTACGGCCAGCCGGCCATTGCCGACGATCTCCAGTTCTGCGCCTTCCCGGGTCAGCATGTCCTCCAGCACGAACTGATTGACCTCGTTGTCTTCGGCGGCAAGGATGCGCAGGCCTTTCAGGCGCGCCGTGCGAACTGCGGCAAAGGTCGTCTTCTCCTCGACGGCTTTCGCGGTCTCGATGCAGGGCAGGCGCAGCTCGAAGGTACTGCCACGGCCTGCTTCGCTGGAGGCATGTATATCGCCCCCCATCAGGCGCGCCAGTTGCCGGCTGATCGTCAATCCCAGCCCGGTGCCGCCGTACTTGCGCGTGGTGCTGCTGTCGGCCTGCTGGAAGGGGATAAAGAGCTGTTCCACCTGCTCGGGCGTCATGCCGATACCGGTATCGGTGACACGGAACACCAGTTGCCCGTCGTCACGCAGTAGCGCAAGGCGTACTTCGCCGTGCGCGGTGAACTTGATGGCGTTGGAGAGCAGGTTGAGCAGAATCTGGGCGATCCGCGTCGGATCGGCCATAACCGCGGCGGGCAGGTCGCGCGACTTTTCCGCGAAGAGTGCCAGGCCTTTCTCTCCAGCCAGCTGCGCCAGCGATGCCACCGTCGCATCGACGCTGTAGCCCGGATCGAA
>CAIZKA010000380.1 GCA_903933395.1 uncultured beta proteobacterium
ACCGATGGCGGAGTCGCGGTGACGGTGATCGCCGGCGAGAGCCATGGCGTCGGTGGTGCGGTGACGCGCGAGGCGACGGCGCCCTTGTATCTGGACCTGCACCTGCCCACCGGCGCGCGCTTCGAGCAGCCGCTGCCGGCCGGACACAACGCTTTTGTCTATGTCTATCGCGGCGAAGTGCGGATTGGCGGGGAAACGCTGCCGGCACAACGCATGGGGATACTCGCCAATGAGGCCGGGGCCGACGGCGTGGTTATCGAAGCCGACGGTGAAGCGAAAGTCCTGCTGATCGCCGGCCGGCCTCTGAACGAACCGATCGCCCAATACGGCCCCTTCGTCATGAACACCGACCAGGAGATTTACCAGGCGCTCAACGACTTCCGTGACGGCCGCATGGCCTGAGAGCTTGCTCTGACATTTCGATCCACTTTTTTATCCAGGAGTAATGCAATGAATGAATCTTACAAAGCATATGTTTCCGTCGTCGGGCGCCTGCTGCTGGCGCTGATGTTCATCCTGTCCGGCTTCGGCAAGCTGGGCAACATCGAGGGCACGGCGGCCTTCATCGCCAGCGGTGGGCTGCCGGCGCCGACTTTGCTCGCGGCAGCGGTGGGCGTGCTGGAACTGTTCGGCGGGCTGGCGCTGGTCGCAGGTTTCCAGGTACGCCTGGCCGGACTCGCCCTGGCCTTGTTCACGGTCGCGGCAAGCATCGTCTTCCATGCCTTCTGGTCGGCACCGGCAGACCAGCAGTATGTCGCCCAACTGCTGTTCATGAAGAACATCTCGGTGGCCGGCGGCATGTTGCTGATCTCGGCGCTGGGTGCCGGGCCGCTGAGCATCGATGCGCGGCGGGCGGCGAGCGCCTCGTGACTTGCAGTATGCTGCGCCCGGTTACCTGAATTGATACCGGGAGAGGCACATGTTGGGAAAGCTGGTCGCGACGGGACTGCTCTGCGTCGCAATGAACGCCCAGGCGGGTTTCTTCGACGGCAACAGCATGGTCAAGGATATGCAGGAGTGGGAAAAATACGAACGCAAGGATCCCCTGGCCAACAACCTTGTCGCGGGGGTTTTCATGGGCTATGTCGCCGGCGTCGCCGATGCCTATGACGAAATCATCGTCTGCCCGCCCGACAGCTCGAACGTCAGGCAGTTGTCCGGAGTCGTCGCCGCCTTCCTCAACGCGAACCCGGCGCGCTGGGCCGAGCCGGCCGACATGCTGGTCAAGGATGCGCTGACGCAATCCTTCCCCTGCAAGAAGAAGTAAGTGCCGTCGCCGGGCGTTTCCGGCGGCAATGATTCCCGTTTCCGGAATTGGCTTCGTCCGGTAGTCTCAGAGCTTGTGAAGAAATCGTAGCGAGCGGGCCGCAGCCGGGTGCGGCCGGAGCGCAGCTACCGGAATGTACGTCGTTGTACATGAGGGCGAGGCGGGGTTTCGCGAAGCATGCTTCGCGCCGCCGCAGCCGGCCGGCTGTGCAAAGCCGGCCGTGGAAGAGCACCGCCCAAGCCCCGATCCGGCACGCGCAGTAGATTTATTCGCAAGCTCTCAGCTTAGCGTACCGTCGAAGGCCAGGTGGCCGTCGATCAGGGTGTAGCGCACGCGGCCCGGAAACTCCATGCCGAGGAAGGGCGTGTTCTTGCCCTGGCTCCTGAGGTTTTCGCGGCTGACCTTGAATTCGGCCACCGGATCGAAAACGCAGATGTCGGCCGCCGCACCCTGGCTCAGGCTGCCGGCCTTGACGCCGAGGATGCGCGCCGGATCGGAAGTGACGCGGGCCAGCGCCGTGACCAGCGGCAACTTCATTTCCCGCGCCCACTTCAAGGTCAGCGGCAGCAGCAGTTCAAGGCCGGTGGCGCCGGCTTCGGCTTCGTCGAAGGGC
>CAIZKA010000381.1 GCA_903933395.1 uncultured beta proteobacterium
CGCGACGACCATCAACGAAGCGATGAAAGTGGCGGCGGTGAGGGCGATTGCCGAACTGGCGCATGCCGAGCAATCGGAGGTGGTGACGGCGGCCTACGGCACGGAGGAACTGTCCTTCGGTCCCGAGTACCTGATTCCAAAACCCTTCGATCCGCGGCTGATCATCAAGGTGGCACCGGCCGTGGCTCAGGCGGCGATGGATTCGGGTGTGGCGACGCGGCCGATCGCCGACATGGATGCCTATACCCAGCAGCTCAACGACTTCGTCTACTCCACCGGTTTGCTGATGCGCCCGGTATTTGCGGCCGCCAAGAAAAAGCCGGCGCGCGTGGTCTTCTGCGAAGGCGAGGACGAGCGCGTGCTGCGGGCGACGCAGACCGTGTGCGACGAAGGCCTGGCGCGGCCGATCCTGATTGGCCGGCCCGAGGTGGTGGAAAAGAGCATTGCCCGCCACGGCCTGCGCATCCGCGCCGGCGAACATTTCGAGCTCGTCAGCCCGGACTCCGATCCGCGCTACAAGGAACTTTGGCAGGACTATTACGGACTGATGTTGCGCAAGGGTGTCAGCGTCGAGTATGCCAAGCGCGAGATGCGGCGGCGGACCACGCTGATCGGCGCCATGCTGGTGCGCCACAACTATGCCGACGCGATGCTGTGCGGCACCTTTGGCAAGCATTCGCTGCATCTGCGCTATATCGAGACGGTGATCGGCCTGAAGCCGGGGATCGAGCATTTCTACGCCATGAACATGCTGATCCTGCCGCGGCGCACGCTGTTTATCGGCGACACCTATGTCAATTACGATCCGACCGCCGAGCAGCTCGCCGAGATGACCCTGCTCGCCGCCGACGAGGTCGCACGCTTCGGCCTGGCGCCCAAGGTGGCGCTGTTGTCGCATTCGAGTTTCGGTACCGAGGACACGCCGACGGCGATCAAGATGCGCCGTGCGCTGGAGATTCTGCGCAAGATCGCGCCTGGTCTGGAAGTCGATGGCGAAATGCATGGCGATGCCGCGCTGTCCGAAGATATCCGGCACCAGGTGTTTCCCGATTCGACGCTGAAGGGCCAGGCCAACCTGCTTATCATGCCGACGATCGACGCTGCCAATATCTCGTTCAACCTGATCAAGACCTCGGCGGGTGATGGCCTGACGGTAGGTCCGCTGCTGCTCGGCGCCGCGCGTCCCGTGCATATCCTGACGCCGACGGCCACGGTCAGGCGCATCGTGAACGTCACCGCATTGCTCTCGGTCGAGGCGCAGCAGCAGGCCAGGACAGGCGCCTGAGATCGGCGCTAATGCTGCACCGACTGCATCCCTGAAGATGAAACACGCGAAAGGCGAATTGAAGGCCCCCCACCCCCGGTCCACGGCCGGCCCTGCATGGCCGGCCGGCTGCGGCGGCGCGAAGCAGTGCTTCGCGAAACCCCGCCTGCGCCCCCTTCCCAGGGCGGGGCTACCAATTTGCTCGCTTCGCTCGACTATTACCAGTCGCTTCGAACGGGCTATCTTGCGCTAAGTGACCGAGCCGCGCACCGCCCTGATTTTGACCGGCGGCGGCGCGCGGGCCGGGTATCAGGTCGGCGTGCTGAAGGCGATCCGCGAACTATTGCGGGCGCCGCAGCGCAATCCGTTTCCCATTCTCTGCGGCACCTCGGCCGGCGCCCTCAACGCGGCGTCGCTGGCCGCTGCAGCGGAGGATTTCGGCGCCGGCGTGGACGGTCTGCTTCAGGTTTGGGAGAATTTCCGCGCCCATCAGGTCTATCGTGCCGATCCGCTGAGCATGGGCATCTCCGGCGCGCGCTGGGTGTCGACGCTGGCGCTTGGCTGGCTGACACGCCGGTCTCCGCGTTCGCTGCTCGACAACGCGCCGCTGCGCCGCCTGCTGGCAGACAGCCTCGACCTCAGCCGCATCGGACGAGCCATTGACAGCGGGGCCCTGCATTCGATCAGCATCACGTGTTCCGGGTACTCAACCGGTCAGAGCGTGAGCTTTTTCCAGGGGCGTGCGGACATCGAGCCCTGGCGACGCAGCCAGCGGGTCGGCGCACCCACCGAGATTTCCCTCGATCACCTGATGGCTTCGAGTGCCATCCCTTTTGTTTTTCCGGCCGTGCACCTGAACCGGGAATGGTTCGGTGACGGCTCCATGCGGCAGGTCGCCCCCGTCTCGCCGGCGATCCACCTCGGCGCCGAAAAAATACTGGTAGTCGGCGCCGGCCAGATGACCCACGAAAGCGAACGGCCGACCGGCGCCATCTATCCGTCGCTGGCGCAGATAGCGGGTCATGCCCTGTCCAGCATCTTTCTCGACAGCATGGCGGTCGACCTGGAGCGGATGAACCGCATCAACCGGACCCTGTCGCTGATTCCGCCATCAGTGCGCCGCGAGAACGGCATGACGCTGCGCCCGATCGAGGTGCTGACCATCGCCCCGTCGCAGCGTCTCGACCAACTTGCCGCAAGGCACGCGCGGGCCTTGCCCTGGGCGGTGCGAGTCATGCTGCGCGGCATCGGCGCCATGAATCCGAACGGCGGCGCGCTGACCAGCTACTTGCTGTTCGAGCAACCCTACACCCGGGCTTTGATCGATCTCGGCTATGCGGACACCCTGGCGCGACGCGACGAAGTGCTTCAGTTTCTTGACGGGAGTTAATGTGATTGCTGAAGCTGATGGCTCAAGATGTTTATTCTCCTAGAGAACTGTTGATACAACCTTTGGCGCAGTGGGTATCCTCTGCTAGAATGAAACCATTGCAGGAGGGGCATCTCCAATGAACAAGGCTCTAATGATGTTGCTGGCGGCAGCAATAGTCGGCGCCGGCGCTACGCCGCTGAAGGCTGAAACGATCGAAAAAAAGAAGAGCGTCGCCGCGAACAACAAGTCTCCCCGCGTAACAGCGCAATTAAAGTCCGGCCACAAGGTGGTACGCGCGAAATCGCCGCAACGACTTGCATCGCTGGATGATGCCCGCCACCTCGCCTTGCAGTCTTCTGCCGTCCTGGTGCAGGATCAGGCCACCGGCGTGATCCTTTACGAAAAGAACCCCAATGCCGTCCTGCCGATCGCGTCGATCACCAAACTGATGACGGCGATGGTCGTGCTCGACGCCGTGCCCGACCTGCACGAGACCCTGGCAATCGGCGAGGACGATGTCGACCTGATCAAGGGGACGCGCTCGCGGCTCAAGGTCGGTACCCGACTGGAGCGCGAGGAAATGCTGCGCCTGGCGCTGATGTCTTCGGAAAACCGTGCGGCTTCGGCCTTGTCGCGGCACTATCCTGGCGGTCGCGAGGCCTTCGTTGCTGCCATGAACCAGAAGGCGCAGACCCTCGGCCTTGCCGACACGCGCTTTCTCGATGCGACCGGCTTGACCGCGGCCAACGTATCGAGCCCGCGCGATCTGGCAAAAATGGTCGATGCGGCGCACCAGTATCCGCTGATTCGCGAGTTCTCGACGACATCCGAGGGCGAGTTCAGCATCGCCGGGCGTCCGCAGCAGTTCCGCAATACCAATACTCTGGTCAAGAGTCCGGCATGGCAGATCGGCCTGTCCAAGACCGGCTACATCAACGAGGCGGGGAAATGCCTGGTGATGCAGGCCTGGCTCAACAACAAGCCGACCATCATCGTGCTGCTCGACTCCTGGGGCAAGATGACCCGCATCGGCGATGCCAACCGCATCAAGCGCTGGGTCGAAAGCGCCTCGCTGGCGCGGCCGAGCGCCGGCTGACATTCCTGCCGCCGCTGCGATGGCCGCCTTCGGGCGGCCTTCTCTTTGGTGCCGCGTGTGCAGATCCTCCTGACTTGTCTGCCGTTTCGCGCGGAAGCTGTCGCAGACTGCTAGAATTATCAGCAAAATCATGCTGCTGCGGGACCGCGCTGAGTGGTCGGTGAGCGGTTCTGGTCCTCGCATTTTTTCTCGCTTGATGGGTCCCACTGTGAACACAGCTTCTTCCTCTGCTGCACCCCCGCAGCGCATCGTCATCGCCACGCGCGAATCCCGTCTGGCACTGTGGCAGGCCGAACATGTGCGCAGCCTGCTGCAGACGTTGTACCCGGCGTGCAAGGTCGAATTGCTCGGCATGACCACGCGCGGCGACCAGATCCTCGACCGGCCGCTGTCCAAGGTCGGCGGCAAGGGCCTGTTCGTCAAGGAACTGGAGGCGGCCCTGCTCGACGGCTCGGCCGATCTTGCCGTGCATTCCATGAAGGACGTGCCGATGCAGATGGAGCCGGAGTTTGCGCTGGTCGCCATCGGTCCGCGCGAAGTGCCGCTGGACGCGCTGGTGTCGAGCAAATACGCCAGCCTCGAAGACATGCCGCCGGGTGCCGTGGTCGGCACCTCCAGCCTGCGCCGCGAAGCGCAGCTGCATGCCCGCTACCCCTACCTGGCGGTGACGCCGCTGCGCGGCAATCTCGACACCCGCTTGCGCAAGCTCGACGAAGGCCAGTTCGATGCCATCATCCTCGCCGCGGCCGGCTTGAAGCGACTCGGTCTCGGCGAACGCATCCGCGCCGTGCTGCCGGCAGAGGATTCTCTGCCGGCCGCCGGCCAGGGCGCGCTGGGGATCGAGGCGCTGGCCTCGCGGCCGGACGTGGCGCGCTGGGTCGCGCCCCTGAATGATCCGGATACCGCGGCGTGCGTCAGGGCCGAACGGGCCGTATCGCGGGCGCTGGCGGGCAGTTGCGAAGTGCCTCTCGGTGCCTATGCCGAAGCCCGCGCCGGCAGCCTTTATCTGCGCGGCTTCGTGGCTTCGCCCGACGGCAAGCGCATGGCGCATGCCGAACTTAGCGGCAGTTCCGCCGATCCCGAAGCGCTCGGTCTGCAATTGGCATCCGAGTTGCGCGCGCAGGGCGCCGCCGAAATCCTCGCCGCGCTCGGAAGCTGAAGTGTCCTTGGCGGGCCGCCATGTCGTGGTGACGCGTCCGGCCGGGCAGGCGGCGCATTTCGCTACCGCACTGACCGCACAAGGAGCGACACCTGTGCTTTTTCCGGTGCTGGAAATTCGCGACATCGAAAATGTCGCGCCGGTGCTGGATGCGGCGATCCGCCTCGACAGCTTCGACCTTGCCGTGTTCGTCAGCCCGAATGCGATCGAAAAGGCGCTGACCCTGATTCTGACGCGCCGTGCGTGGCCCGCCGGGCTGCGGGTGGCCGCCCTGGGCAAAAGCAGCGAACGCGAACTGGCCCGGCACGGGATTCACGAGGTCATTTCGCCGCCGCTGCGCTTCGACTCGGAAGCCCTGCTGGAACTCCCCGAACTGACCGACGTGGCGGGCAAGCGCGTGATCATTTTTCGCGGCGATGGCGGCCGCGAGGTGCTGGGCGACACCCTCAAGGCGCGTGGCGCAGCGATCGAATACGTGACCTGCTACCGCCGCGCGCGGCCGCAGCTGGACCCTGCACCCCTGCTCAAATTGTGGGAGGTCGGCCAACTCGATGCCGTGACCCTGACCAGCAGCGAAGGCTTGCGCAATTTTCATGAAATGATCGGGCGCCTCGGGCAGGCGTGGCTGAAAAAGACCCCGGCTTTCGTGCCGCATGTCCGCATCGCGGAACAGGCTCGCGCCCTCGGCCTTGGCAAAGTGATTCCTACCGACCCCGGCGATGACGGTCTGATGGCCGGACTGAGAGCCTATTTCGGTAGTAATCATGCCCCGCGTTGAGACCAGGATCGGATGGATGCAAGGCGCAGTGCGCGGCCAATGGTTGTTCCATTGGCAAGCGCTGCAACGCCGCAGACGCCGATCCCGGTCTCAACCCGAAGGGCCGTCGGGCGTTGGGCGCGCTACCACGTTGTCGGTTGCTTGCATGGTGGTACCATGCGGCGCTCCCTCCGCCTCGTATCGCATCCCAACGCCCGGCGGCGCGGGGTACGATTCCTACCGAAATAGGCTCTAAGCAATACTTCGCATCTCATGGAAACTCCCGTTCAAACTGAAACCCCGCCGCCGGTCGACACAGGCAACAGCGGCTGGCGGGCTGCCTGGCGCCGGCCGACCTTACTTGTCGCGGCGGTCGTGCTGGCCCTTGTCGTCGCCCAGTGGGTCGACACCCGCATGCAGGTGGGCAGCCTGCAGCAGGAGTTGGCGCGGCGTCTCGCCGACGGCGACTCCGTGGCGAAGGAGGGGCGTACCCTGGCCCGCCAGAGTCAGGAAACCCTGGCAGCCCTGCAAGCCAAGGTTGCCGTGCTTGAAGCGAAACTGGCCGAAACGCAGAGCCAGGCCGTGGCGCTGGAAGCCATGTACCAGGATATCTCCAGCACCCGCGACGAACGCCTGCTGGCTGAAGTCGAGCAGGCCGTGGTGATCGCCATGCAGCAGTTGCAGTTCGCCGGCAATGTCGAGGCGGCGCTGATCGCCTTGCAGGGCGCCGAGGCGCGTCTCGCCCGTTCGGTGCAGCCGCAGTTCCTGCCGGTCAGGAAACTGCTCGCGCGCGACATCGAACGCCTCAAGGGAACGCCGGGCGCCAATATCAGCGGCCTGTCGCTGAAGATCGAAAGCGTGGTCGCGGCGACCGACAGCCTGCCTCTGGCCTACGAGCAGCGGCCGAAAGCGGATGCAGCCAGGCCGGCATCCGCCGCCAAGCCGGCGAGCGTCGATTACTGGCGCGAACTGGGCGCCGATCTGTGGCGCGAAATGAGGCAGCTGGTGCGCATCGAGCGCATCGACCAGGGTGATCCCTCCCTGCTTTCACCCAATCAGAGCTTTTTTCTGCGCGAGAACCTCAAGCTGCGCCTGCTCAACGCGCGGCTGGCGCTGCTGCAACGTGACGGCAAGATTTTCCGCGAAGAAATCCGCCAGGCGCGCGAGCACCTCGACCGTTACTTCGACAGTCAGGCCAAGCCGGTGCAGGCCGCCCAGGCAACCTTGAAGGCGCTGGCGGCCACCGACGTCAGCTTCGATCTGCCGGGCCTGGCTGAAACTCTGACGGCCGTGCGCAATTTCAAGTTTGCCCGCGAACGCGCGCCGGCGGCGCAGCCGGCCCGTCCAGCCAAGTAAAGACTTCATGCGCGCCCTGTTCTGGCTGCTGACACTCGCTGCGCTGGCCGTCGGGCTGGCGCTCGCTGCGCGCTACAACGAAGGCTATGTATTGCTGGTGCTGCCGCCGTGGCGCGCCGAAATTTCGCTTAATCTTTTTCTGCTGGCAGCCGTCGCCGGGTTCTTCTTCATCTACCTGCTGGCGCGCGGCATCAGTCATTTGCTGGCGCTGCCGCGCGCGGTTGCCGGGTTCCGCCGGCGGCGGGAGCAGGAAAAGGCCGGACTGGCCTTGCGCGACGCCTGGCGCTTGTTGCAGGAAGGGCGTTACGGGCACGCGATGCGCTGTGCCGAAAAAGCCCGATCCGATCACGCCGGCTCGGGGATGCTGGCACTGGCCGGCTGGCGTGCGGCGCATGCCCTGCGCGATGCCGAACGTTCGGCGGAATGGGCGGCGCGCGTACGCGCGCACGACGCATCCGGCCTGCAGGCGGCGCGCCTGATGACCGAGGCCGAATTCGCCCTGGAAGACCGTCGCTTCGATGATGCCCGCGATGCGCTGCAACAGTTTGCCAAACTCGAGGGGCGGCATATTGCGGCCATGCGGCTCAGCGTGCGCGCCGAGCAGGGTCTGGGGAACTGGCGCGAAGTGGCGCGCCTGGTTCGCCAGCTGGAAAAGCACCAGGCCTTGACCGCCGCGCAGGCCGCGCCTATCCGCAGCCGCGCCGTGCGTGAAGCCTTGCGCGCATTGCGCGACGACCCTGTCGGGCTGATGCGCTACTGGCGCGAACTCGACGACGGCGATCGCGCGGAACCTGCGCTGGCTCTGGAAACGGCGCGCGCACTGATGGTCGCGGGCGACTGCCGGGAAGCCCAGCGCGTGATCGAAGATGCGCTGGCCGAACATTGGGACGCGGCGCTGGTGCTGGCCTACGGCGAGTGCGGCAAACCGGGGGAACCGGCCGGCGACGTCCTCGGGCGCATCGCCCAGGCCGAGAAATGGCTGCAGCGCATGCCGCGCGACGGTGCCCTGCTGCTGACCCTCGGCCGCTTGTGCCGCCAGCAGCAACTATGGGGCAAGGCCAGGAGTTATCTGGAAGCGGCGCTGGCCGTGGCACCTTCACGCGCCGCGCATGTCGAGCTGGCGCAACTGCTTGAGCAGCTTGAAGAGTCGGCGCTGGCGGCACGCCACTATCGCGCAGCGGCAGTGCTCTAAGGGGCTTCTAAATCCAGTCGCGCCTCGGCAGGAAATCGCTGTAAAGCCGGGCTTCTGCACTGCCCGCCTCGGGCTGCCAGCTGTAGCGCCACTTGACGATGGGCGGCAGCGACATCAGGATGGATTCGGTGCGCCCGCCGGACTGCAGGCCGAACAGCGTGCCGCGGTCCCAGACCAGGTTGAATTCGACATAGCGCCCGCGCCGGTAGGCCTGGAAATCGCGCTCGCGCTCGCCGAAGGCGATGTCTCGGCGACGGGCGATCAGCGGCAGGTAGGCGGCGGTGAAGCTGTCGCCGACGGCCCGGGTCAGGGCGAAGCAGCGATCGAAGTCGCCTTCGCTGAGGTCGTCGAAGAAGATGCCGCCGACGCCGCGCGCTTCGTTGCGATGCTTCAGGAAAAAGTAGTCGTCGCACCACTTCTTGTAGCGCGCATGGACATCGCTGCCGAAGGGCGCCAGCGTGTCGCGGCAGGTGCGGTGAAAGTGCCGCGCATCCTCCTCGAAGCCGTAGTAGGGCGTCAAGTCCATGCCGCCGCCGAACCACCAGACCGGTTGCTCGTCCTCTTTTTCGGCAACGAAGAAGCGCACGTTCATGTGCGCGGTCGGGCAGTAAGGATTGCGCGGATGCAGCACCAGCGAGACGCCCATCGCCTGCCAGCGCCGGCCGGCGAGTTCGGGACGATGTGCGGTGGCCGAAGCGGGCATCTGCTCACCCATCACATGCGAGAAATTGACACCGCCGCGCTCGAAGACCTTGCCATCCTCGATCAGTCGCGATATCCCGCCGCCGCCCTGCGGCCGGTCCCATGCGTCGCGCAGGAAGGGTTGACCCTCGACGCCTTCAAGCTCGCCGATGATGCGATCCTGCAGTCCGGTGAAGTAGTCGCGGATGGTCGCGACGTCGAGCCGACTATCAGGCATCGGGTAGTTTCATCGCCATGACCTTTTCGCTCTGGCGGGTGCGGAATTGTTCGAGCTTCTTGGCCAGGGCGCGGCCGTAGTCGTCATTGGCCGTGGCGATGATGGCGATTGCCGTGAGTGCCGCATTGGCCGCGCCGGCCTCGCCGATGGCGAAGGTCGCGACCGGAATGCCCCTGGGCATCTGCACGATGGAAAGCAGCGAATCGAGGCCGTTGAGGTGCTTCGAAGGCACCGGCACGCCCAGTACGGGCACGATGGTTTTCGAGGCCAGCATGCCGGGCAGATGGGCCGCGCCGCCGGCGCCGGCGATGATGGCGCGCAGGTCGCGCTCCTGCGCCATGCCGGCATAGTCGAACAGCAGGTCGGGCGTGCGGTGTGCCGAGACCACGCGCGCCTCGTAGGGCACGTCGAATTCCTTGAGAATTTCGGCGGCGGCCTGCATGACCGGCCAATCCGAGTCCGAGCCCATGACGATGCCGACCAGTGGTTTCATTTCGCTTTCCTCATTTGCGTGCGTTCGGCGGCTTCGAGCGTATTTGCCAGCAGCATGGTGATGGTCATCGGCCCGACGCCGCCGGGTACCGGCGTGATGGCGCCGGCGACTTCCTTCGCTGTTTCAAAATCGACATCGCCGCAGAGCTTGCCTTCAGGAGTGCGATTGATGCCGACGTCGATCACCGTCGCACCGGGCTTGATCATGTCGCCGGTGATCATTTTCGCCCGGCCCACGGCAGCTACCAGGATATCGGCGCGGCGGGTGTGGAAGGCAAGGTCCTTCGACTGCGAATGGCAGATCGTGACCGTGCAACTCTGCGCCAGCAGCAGCATGGCCATCGGCTTGCCGACGATGTTGCTGCGGCCGACGATGACGACTTCGGCGCCTTTCAGCGGCACGTTTGCGCTCTCCAGCATTTTCATGACGCCGTAGGGCGTGCAGGGGATGAAGCGCGGGTTGCCCTGCATCAGCGCGCCGACATTCTCGGCGTGGAAGCCATCGACGTCCTTCTCCGGCGAGATGGCTTCGAGCACGGCTTCGGAATCGAAGTGCCTGGGCAGCGGCAACTGCACCAGGATGCCATGCACGGACGGGTCGGCGTTGAGTTCGGCGATGCGCTTGAACACTACGGCGGGATCGACGTCGGGCGAATAGACGTCGCGCAGCGAACGCATGCCGGCCTTTTCGCAGGCGGCGACTTTGTTGCGCACATAGACGGCCGAGGCCGGGTCCTCGCCGACCAGGATCACGGCGAGGCAGGGGGTGATGCCCTTCGCCTTCAGGGCGGCGGCGCGCTCGGCAAGCTGGCCGCGGACTTCCGCGGAAAGGGCATTGCCGTCGATGATTCGTGCAGTCATGGGATTGGACTCGGGTTCAGGTCAGGCCGGGGCGGCCGCGAGCTGCTTCGCCACGGCATCGCGCCCGGCGGCGAAGGCCTGGCGGTTGGCCTCGACGACCTTCTCGCCCTTGCGCGCGAAGCGCTTGTCGATGCAGGCCAGCAGCACGTCCGGCGCGAATGGGAGGTAATCGGCGATGGCGCCGAGCATCACGGTGTTGCCGAGACGGATCTCGCCCAGATCGCGGGCGATGGTCATGGCATCGAAGGAGACCACGCGATGGCCGGCGGCGCGCATCTGCCCGGTAGGGTCCACGGGATAATCGAAGAGGCCGAGTTCGACCACGGGCGGCACCAGCTTGGCGTTGTTCACCAGGGCCAGGCCGTCGGGCTTCAGGTAGTGCGACCAGCGCAGGGCCTCGGCGCCCTCGAAGCCGAGCAGCACCTGCACCGTGCCCGGTTCGATCTGCGGCGAGAGCACCTTGCGCCCGAAGCGCAGGTGCGAGGTGACCACGCCGCCGCGCTGGGCCATGCCGGCGACTTCGGTCTTCTTCACGTCATGCCCTTCCGCGATGGCCGCTTCGGCAAGGATCTCGGTGGCGGTCATGACGCCCTGGCCGCCGATGCCGCAGACGAGGATGTTGGTGATGTCGTTCTGGCTCATGGTTCGCGCGAAATACCTTGTTCGAAGTTCCCCGTGATAGACGCGCACCGCGCGCCGACTAGTAGCCCCGCCCTGGGGCGGGGACGGGGGTGGGGGGCGTTCAATTCGCCTTTGCAAGCTTTCATCGTCGGCGCTGCAGTCGTCGCCGTATGCAAGTAGCGGTTCATGTTTTCACGATGTGGATCGGGATGTCGCGGCGCGGCACATGCTGGATCGCATCCGGCGCGCAGGGCTGGACGCAGAGGCCGCAACCGGTGCAGGCCTGGCTGTCGATGCTGACGAAGGCCAGCTCGACTTCCTTGCCGGAAGGCTTGATCACCTTGTCGCGGTGCGTGACGTGGATTGCCGGGCAGCCGACCTCGATGCAGTTGCCGCAACCGGTGCACTTGTCCTCTTCGACCAGGTAAGGACGGAAGGGCTTGAAGTCGTCGATCAGCACGCAGGGGCGGCGCGCGATGATGACCGAGGGGCCTTCGATCTTGATTTCCTCGCGCACGGCCTTGAACAGCGAGGGAAGTTCGTAGGGGTCGACCACTTGGATGCGTTCGTTGGGCACGCCCAGCGCCTCGACGATCTTGAACAGGTCGACCTTCGGTGCTTCCTTGCCGTGGATGTCGCGGCCCGAGGCCGGCGTGGCCTGGCCGCCGGTCATGCCGGTGGTATTGTTGTCGAGCAGCAGCACGGTGATGTTGCCGTGGTTGTAGGTGATGTCGAGCAGGCCCTGCATGCCCATGTGCATGAAGGTCGAATCGCCGATCACGGCCAAGATCCGCTTGTTCTTGTCGACCGCGCCGCGGCCCTTGTCGATGCCCAGCGCCACGCCCATCGTCGCACCCATGCAGATCGTCGTGTCCAGCGCGTTCCACGGGTGGCCGGCGCCCAGCGTGTAGCAGCCGATGTCGCCGGTGACGATGATGTTCTTGATCTGCGACAGCGTGTAGTACATGCCCATGTGCGGGCAGGAGGCGCACAAGGTCGGCGGCCGCGGAAAGACCTTGGGCGGCGCGGCGGCGGGGGCGGGCGGCGGCACCGGCTTGCCGAGCAGGCGGTCGACCGCAGGGGTCAGCACCTGCGGCGAAAGCTCGCCGATGCTGGGCAGTACATCCTTGCCGTGGCAGGCGATGCCGGCGGCCTTGAGCTCCGTTTCCAGCAGCTTCTCGGTTTCCTCGACCACCAGCAGTTTGTCGCACATCGCGGCCAGTTCGCGAACTTTTTCCGGCGGCCAGGGGTAGGAAAGGCCC
>CAIZKA010000382.1 GCA_903933395.1 uncultured beta proteobacterium
CCAATGGACCGGCAAGTCAGCCTCGGCGTCGATACCGAGGAATGTCATCCCTTGCGAGCAGACTTCAGAAGTTGCTCCAACTGGTTTTTCTTGGCCGCACAACGGGCTTCGTCCCAGCAAGACTTGAAGGTGGCAACCGGCGCGCCATCACTCGATAGCGTGATCTGCCAGGGGCGATTCATCAGCACCACGTGCACATAGCTGGCAAACGATTCGGCAAAGTCGTCCCCCGGGACGGTGGCAGCATAGAGCGAAGGAAAGTTCGTGCCATGCAGACTTGCGTAGGTGGCCGCCATCTCGGATGCGTCCAGCTTGGCGCCGAAGTAGTAGACGGTGCGCGCACGCTGCGGGAAGCCGGCATCAAAGCGGCTCCGGTATTTGTTCGCCTTGCGGTCGATTTTCCACGATAGATCGAAGAACGGATACTTCGAAGCCGGCGCGATATGCCGGGGCTCGGTATTCCATGGCGGGTGGATGTCGGTGCCGACCGAGAACACGTGGCCCAGCTCGTGCAACAGAATGTACTGCAGCGCATTTTTGCGGTTGTCGCCGTTTGCAGCCTCGATGCGTGCCTCAAGCTTGTACCTGGTGTCGGCCTTGAATGGCGTATTTTCCTTCCAGGTAGCCCACGCGTTCGCACTTTGTCCGGCAAGAACGCCGGCGTCCAGCACCACAAAGGCCGCAACCGGTTTTCCACGCGCATCGAACACATAGTCCGTATATCCGGTGCCACCCAATCCATCCACAAAATACAATCCTGCCAGCCTCTTCGGAAAAAGTGCCCAGATTTCCGCAGGCAAGTCGGCAATGGCCGACTTCAGGTCGGCCAGAAGCCCTGGGTCGGGGCTGGTCGCCCGCGGCCTTTCGGGGTAATCGTTTGCAATGTTGTCCAGCGCAATGTACTGGACCAGTTCTGGCGGTGCCGGTCCAACCCGCTCGCCGGCCGGCAAAGACAGGGCGGATTTCCAAAATGCCAGCTTGATCGCAGCATGATCGCGCATCAGCCGCTGCGCGCATTTCTTGTCGCTGTCGCCGCAGGGCGACTTGGGCGCATCTTGCGCGAAGGCCGGTGCCGAGGAAAACGCGGCGACAAGAGCGGCCAGAAACGCGGTTCTCGTGATCTGGCGTGGTGTCACGTGGGGCGCCAGCTGGGCCAGGTCGCGACATCGCCGGCATCGACTTCTTGCCCACGAGCATGCGTGCCAGGTTTTGCAGCCGTGTTTTTGTTGGCCCTCACAATCAAAGCTTATCAGTTTGGTTCGGCAAGGTGCAGATGTCATTGCTGACGGTGAGGGGGGTTTGAGCCGCGGCAGTGGGCACATCCCGGTCGTCGCGCGATGTCGAGCCAATGGTAGAGTTCATTGCAGGCGGGGGCCAAGGACCTCGTCGTGAGATCGACATTTTGAAGAGTGGCCATGAACGAAGACCGCAACGCGCCCGTCCCGGGCAGATTCACCAGTCCGATTGACGACCGCTTTCTGGAGGACTACCTCCCGGGTGGCGTTCATGAATTCGGCGAGGCGCTCGTTACCGAGCAGGAGATTGTTGAATTTGCCCGGCGCTATGACCCGCAGGATTTTCATACCGATCCGGTCAAGGCGGCCGGGTCGCGCTTCGGTGGGTTGATTGCCAGCGGGTGGCTGACCTGCGCGCTGATGATGCGCATGTTCACCGAGCACTACCTGACCAGGAACGCCAGCCTGTCGTCGCCCGGGCTGGACGAAGTGCGCTGGCTCGCGCCCGTCAGGCCGGGCGACGTCCTGCATTTACGCGTCACGGTGCTGGAGGCAAGGCGATCGTCGTCCAAGCCGGACCGGGGCATGCTGCGTTCGAAAATCGAGGTGCTGAATCACCGGGGCGAGGTCGTCATGACCATGCTCGCCATGAACCTCATCGCTTGCCGCTCCGGGCGATGAAGCGATCCAGTTGGTTGGCGAAGTTCTGCCGGTCGGCATGGTTTAAGGCCGGCGGACCGCCGGTTTCGACGCCGCTGCTGCGCAGGGTATCCATGAAGTTGCGCATGTCCAGTAGTTGCCGGATGTTCTCCGCGCTGTAGAACTCGCCGCGCGGATTGAGGGCGAAGGCCTGCTTGGCTATGACCAGCGCCGCCAGCGGGATGTCGGCGGTGATCACCAGGTCGCCGGCCGCCGCCTGTTCGACGATGTGGCTGTCAGCGACGTCGAAGCCTTGCGCCACCTGTACGGCGCGGATGTAAGGGGAGGGCGGCACGCGCAGCCACTGGTTGGCGACCAGGATCACAGGCAGGCAATGCCGGGCGGCGGCGCGGAAGAGAATTTCCTTGATGACGCCTGGGCAG
Organism: uncultured beta proteobacterium; assembly: GCA_903933395.1. Lineage (GTDB taxonomy): Bacteria > Pseudomonadota > Gammaproteobacteria > Burkholderiales > Rhodocyclaceae > Sulfuritalea. The sequence goes on from CAIZKA010000382.1 coordinate 2,318, forward strand.
GCGTCGGCATCGACCCAAATCTGCATAATGGCGATCCATTGCTATGGGAGCGAATTATGAACGAAGCCTTCCTGCCGCCCGCCGACGGCCTGGCAAATCTTGCGCCGCCGGAGGTGCAGCGGCTGGCCGCGCGCATGGCGCAGGATGCCTTCACCCGCATCTTCCGCCTGACGCTGGAGAGCGACGAGGCGGCGCTGCAGGCGGCGGTGAGCGAGATGCAGCAGCGCGCGAGCAACTGGGCGCACGCGGCGGCGGACGACGATGCGCGCGCCCTGCGCCTGGCCCTGCTGGCGAGCGGCATCGACCAGTGGGGACTGGCTTATGCACAGGCCTTCGGGCTTGCGGCGCTGCCCGGCGTCAGCAACCTGCTTGGCGGCCTGCGCAACGGCCTCGACGCCGCCGCCGATGCCCGCTTCCAGCAGCAGTATGCGGCGATCGAACTGGCCGAGGGTGATGCCGTGGATTTCAAGATGGAACTGCGGCGCAACATCCATCTGGCGCTGTGGCATGCCATGATCGCCTGCGCCGACCGGGATGAAGCGTTGGCGATTCTCGCCGCGCTGGGCGGCATGCTGGTGGCGCTGGTCAAGCGCATGCCGGTGCTGGGCTGGCGGCTGGTCGCCGATGCGCTGGCCAACATCCAGATGCGCTGCCTGTCTGACGCCGCCGCAAGCGCGGACCTGGCCCGCGAAACCACCGAAGGCCTGTTCGTCGCCCTGCGCCAGGCCCTGCCGCGCGAGATATCGGAGCCGATGTTCGCCCAGGCCAATCAGGCCGTCATTGCCTGGCAGCAGGCGCGGCGCGTGCATTGAAATGTGGCGCATTTCGAAGCTGACTCCATTGCTGGCAAGGAAGCGCTGAACTAGCCGTCATTCCGGCGAACGCCGGAATCCAGAAGAATTCTGGCACTGGACACCGGCTTTCGCCGGTGTGACGGAAGCTCCAGGGGTATCTCCGCCGGAAACTTTCGCCTGTCGGGGCCGGATAGATTTGCATGAAATAACTCGTTCGGAGCGACGGGCGATAGTCGAGCGAAGCGAGCTGACCAGTAGCCTCCCCGTGAGGGGGCGAGGCGGGAATTCGCGACGCATGCGTCGCGCCGCCGCAGCCGGCTTGCTGTGCAAAGCCAGCCGTGGGCCGCGCAGCGGATGGGAGGGGCGGGCCTTTAATTCGCCTTTAGCTACGGCCGCTGCGCTTAACGCCGATGATGCCGGCGTTAGCCTCCACTGAAACTGCGTTTTCGCGTGTTTCATCATCGGCGGGTGACTCTCACTGGCATGTGCGTTAGGATGCCTGTCTGCAACCTGCTGAGTGGAGAATTTCATGAAAAAGCTGTCGCTGGTGCTGCATGTGGAACTCGAAATCCCCGACGACTGGGAACTCGTCGAGCATTCCTCGGGCATTTATGTGGTCAAGGTCGGTGACCGCTTCGTCGACTTCGACATCGCGCCGCTGGTCACCGCCTCGACGGCGCCGGATGCCACTTGGAGCGACGAGGACGAGAAGTTCACTGACGACATTCTCGACATGGTGACCGGCCTCGATTCGCAAATGGAGATCACTTACCTGCAGTGATGGATATCGCAACC
>CAIZKA010000383.1 GCA_903933395.1 uncultured beta proteobacterium
GACGGTGAGATTCGCCGGGTGCATCCGGGCCAGCTTCAAATAGGTATCCACCGACAGCGGCAGGCGCTTCGGATCCCACTTCAGGCTTTGCGGCACGTTGCCCTGCAGCAGGCTGACCGTGACGGGTGCGCCTGCCGGCTGGGTCCAGTCCATAGCCCGCAGCAAGCCGCCGAGGCCGAGCAGCAGCAGGATCGGGACCCAGGCCCGCGGCCTGCGCCAGCCGGTGATCCGCATTTCACCGAGCAGCGCGCCGATCAGGGCGACGGTGAAGCCGACGCCATACACGCCCAGCACCGATGCCCAGCCGGCCAGCGGGCTGGGCGGGCTTTGAGAATAGCCGACGGCCAGCCAGGGGAAGCCGGTGAACAGCGTGCCGCGCAGCCATTCGGTGAGCGCCCACAAGCCGGCGAAGAGCCAGACGTCGCGCGCCGTGTTGCTGCGCCAGCGCAGGAACAGGGCACCGGCCAGCGCGGGAAACAGGGCGAGGTAGACGCAGAACAGCAGCGTTGCCGCCGCTGCCGCTGGCGGCGCCATGCCGCCGAACTGCGAGAGGCTGACATAGACCCATGAGGCGCCGAACAGGAAGCAGCCGGCACCCCAGGCCAGGCCCAGCAGCAGGCCTTCGCGCGCGGTGGCGGCGCGGCGCCAGAGCAGGAACAGGCCGCCCAGCGCAAGAGTCGGCACCGGCCATACGGCGAACCAGGCGTCGAATGGCGCGAAACCGAGGACGCAGAAGGCGCCGAGGGCAAACGTAGCCGCTGCGGCACGCAGGGAGGCTGCCGGCCGCCGCTGCGTCCGCGTTTCTGTCATGGCTCGGCGGCGGGCGGCGTTGCGAGCGGCAGATCCCTCTGCGGATCGACCAGCAGGGTATGCACGCGGCGGCTGTCGGCGCGCAACACCTGCATGCGCAGGCCGTCGATGACGACCGATTCGTTGCGCTTGGGCAGGCGTCCGAGGTGATGAATTACGAGACCGCCGACGGTGTCGAAATGCTCGTCGGGGAAAGCCGTGCCGAAAGCGGCGTTGAAGTCGCCGATCTCGGTCAAGGCCTTGACGCGATAGCGCCCCGTGTTGTCCTTGACGATGTTGTCCTCGGTCTCGTCGAAGTCGTATTCGTCCTCGATGTCGCCGACGATCTGTTCCAGCACGTCTTCGATGGTGACGAGGCCCGCGACGCCGCCGTATTCGTCGACCACGATGGCCATGTGGTTGCGCGAAGCCCTGAATTCACGCAACAAAACGTTCAAGCGCTTCGACTCGGGGATGAAAATCGCCGGACGCAGCGTATCGCGCAGATCGAATTCCTTGCCGGCGAAATAGCGCAGCAGGTCCTTGGCCAGCAGGATGCCGAGCACGTCGTCCTTGCTCTCGCCGATGGCCGGGAACCGCGAGTGCGCGGTTTCGAGCACGATCTCCACGATCTGTTCCGGCGAGTCGTTGATGTCGACCACGTCCATCTGCGCGCGCGGCACCATGATGTCACGTACCGCCATGTCGGCGACGGAAAGCGCGCCTTCAATGATGGACAGCGCATCGGCGTCCATCAGGTGGCGCTCGAAAGCGCCATGCAGCAGTTCAAGGAGTTGTTCGCGGTCTTCGGGTTCGCGCAGCAGCAGCGAGGTAAGACGTTCGATCAGGCCGGGTTTACTCGACGGGTCCATGCTTCACGAAGGGAAAGAACTCGTTCGGAGCGACTGGTGATAGTCAAGCGAAGCGAGCTGATCAGAAGCCTCCCCGTGAGGGGAGGATGGGAGGGGCGGGCCTTCAATTCGCCTTTCGCATGTTTCAACATCGGCGGACGACTTTTACTGTCATGAAAGTCACGCGTAAGGGTCGGGGTAACCGAGATCAGCCAGAATTTCCCGCTCGAGCGCTTCCATGCGTTTGGCTTCGGCGCGGCCGGTCTCGTGGTCATAGCCCTGTAAATGCAGCATACCATGCACAATCAGGTGCGCGCAGTGGGCTTCCAGGGACTTGCCCTGTTCCTGCGCTTCGCGTTCGAGGACCGGCAGGCAGAGCACCAGGTCGCCGCTGAGCGTCGTGCCCGATTCGTAAGGGAAGGAAAGGACATTGGTGGCGTAGTCCTTGCCGCGGTAATCGCGATTGAGAGCCTGCCCTTCGATCGCATCGACGAAGCGCACAGTCACTTCGGCCGGAATTCCGCAGGTGGCACGCACCCAGCGGCGAACCTGCGGCCGGGTCGGCGCGCCATCTCTGCCGCCGGGATACTGTACCGACAGGCGCAGATCAGGCAGGCGGGGTCTGGCGCGTGGCGTCATGCTTCTGGTAGGCATCGACGATGCGCGCCACCAGCGGGTGGCGCACCACGTCGGAGGCATCGAAGTCGGTGAAGGCCAGTCCGCGCACGTCGGCAAGGATGCGGCGCGCTTCGACCAGGCCGGATTTCTGCCCGCGCGGCAGGTCGATCTGCGTCACGTCGCCGGTGACCACAGCACGGGCGCCAATGCCGATGCGGGTGAGGAACATCTTCATCTGCTCCGGCGTGGTGTTCTGCGCTTCGTCGAGGATGATGAAGGCATGGTTCAGCGTGCGTCCGCGCATGTAGGCCAGCGGGGCGATCTCGATGTTCTGTTTTTCGAAGAGCTTCGACACCTTTTCGAAGCCCATCAGGTCGTAGAGCGCATCGTAGAGCGGGCGCAGGTAGGGGTCGATTTTCTGCGCCAGGTCGCCGGGCAGGAAGCCCAGGCGCTCGCCGGCCTCGACCGCCGGCCGGGTGAGCACGATGCGGCTGACCTGGTCGCGCTCGAAGGCGTCGATGGCCGAGGCGACCGCGAGATAGGTCTTGCCGGTGCCGGCGGGGCCGATGCCGAAGGTGATGTCGTGTTCCTGGATGTCGCGCAGGTAACGGACCTGGTTCGGCGTGCGGCCGTGCAGATCCGTTTTGCGCGTCAGCAATCCGGCATTCGGCGGCATCGGCGCGCGTGCATTGCGGTTGCGCGCGATCTCGATCAGGCCGAGTTGGACTTCGTCGATCGACAGCGGTTCGCCCGCCTGCTCGTAGAAAAGCTGCAGGGCTGTGGCGGCCAGCCGCGACTGCGGCAATTCGCCGCTGATCCGGCAATGCTGGCCGCGGCGGCTGATGGTGACATCGAAGGCCGCC
>CAIZKA010000384.1 GCA_903933395.1 uncultured beta proteobacterium
CCACCATTTAACCGGGACCGGACTCACCTCCGGTCCCTGTTTTTTCCGTTCACGAAGTGCAATTGAAAACGGCTCCCGTTGCAGGGAGCCGTTTTTTTTGGTGCCGGCAACCGGAATCGAACTGGTGACCTACCGCTTACAAGGCGGTTGCTCTACCATCTGAGCTATGCCGGCTCTGCGCGGATTATAACGGAGCCGATCCGCTTTAAACTTCACGTTCGCCTCATCCGACGTTGCTCATGGTCGCCAGTTCGCCTCCCCGTCAGCCCTTGCATCTGCTGGTCATTGCCGCCTCCGAAGAGGCCGCGGAGCGCCTGCTGCCGATGCTTGCCAAGTCTGACAAAATCCTCCGCATCGATAGCGCCGACGCATTGCGCAATGCGCTTGCCGACCAACCCTGGGACGGGGTGCTTTATCTGCCCCGGGTGGCTTCGTTGTCGCTGCAGGCTGCGCTGCGGCAGATCGAGGAACCGGGTTTGGATCTGCCGCTGATCCTGGTTGCCGGCCCCGGCGAGGAGTCTGCGATGCACCTGGCGATGAAGGCCGGCGCGCGTGACGTGATCGATGCCGACCGGTTGGAGCGGCTGATACCGGCGGTCGAGCGCGAAGTGCGCGAGGCACGACATCGCGCCGACCACCGCGCGGCGCTCGAGATGCTCAATGAAAGCCAGGCCCGTTTCGACGCGCTGGCCTCCAACCTGCCGGGCATGCTGTTTCACCTGCGTCGCGATGCGGCGGGCGAATACCGCTTCCTGTTCGTCAGCGAAGGCTGCCAGAAGCTCTTCGGCTTCAAGCAGCAGCACTTGCTGGCCTCGGCCGGCAAGCTGTTCGACGCGCTCGACACAGACAAACGCAAGAGCCTGGAAAGCGCCCTGGGCGAATCGGCCGCAAAAGGTACGCTGCTGAATTGGGAAGGCTATACCAGGGGGCGCACCCGGCAAAAGTGGGTCAACCTGCGCTCGACGCCGCATCGCTTCGACAACGGCATCGTCGAATGGCGCGGCATCGCCAGCAACGTTACCGAAAGCAAGGAGAGCGAAGCCCAGCTGCGCGCCTCGCGGCAGCAACTGGCCGAACTATCCACTCATCTTGAAGCCGTCAAGGAAGAAGAGCGCGAACGGATCTCGCGCGACATCCATGACGAGCTCGGGTCGATCCTGGTGTTCCTCAAGATAGAAGCGGCGCAGCTTGCCGGCAAGCTTCCGGCCGACGCGGTTCGCCTGCGCGAAAAGGCTCATTCGATAGAACGTCTGCTGGACCAGGCCATGAGCACGGCGAGCCGCGTCGCGCGCGAATTGCGCCCCGGCATCCTCAAGGAATTCGGCCTGCCCGCCGCCATCGAGTGCCAGGCGGAGGATTTCACCCAGCGCTTCGGCATCGCCTGCCGTGTGCAATGCGACGAAGACGCCATCGAACCGGACCCCGACACTTCGCTGGCGCTGTTCCGCATCGCCCAGGAGGCGCTGACCAATGTTGCCAAGCATGCTCATGCATCGCTGGTCGTCATGCGTTTGCGCCGCGAACGCGGTAACATCCTGCTCGAGATCAGGGACAACGGTCGCGGCATTTCCGAGGTCGACATGCAGAAGCCGAAGTCCTTTGGTTTGCGCGGAATCCGCGAGCGGGTCCTGAGTCTTGCCGGCGAATTTTCCATCGGCCCGGCGGAACACGGCGGCACGCATATCGTGCTGCGGGTTCCGGAAACTGCCGGCATCGAACCTCCCGGCGAAGAAGAATTGCAACGCAACCTGTTTTAACGTGAAACAACATGTCCGGAGCGACTGGTGATAGTCGAGCGCAGCGAGCCAATCAATAGCCTCCCCGCGAGGGGAGGACGGGAGGGGCGGGTCTTCAATTCGCCTTTTCGCGTTTCATCATCAGCGGGTGGCTCTGGTTGCCATCAGCGTTAGTTTCGGCATAACGCCGCTTCGCGGCATGAGCCTTCACTGAAATACCAAAGTAATTTGACCATGGCCGACAAGATCCACGTCCTTATCGCCGATGACCATGCCATCGTGCGCCAGGGCCTCAAGCAGATACTTTCCGAAACCGAGGACTTGCTCGTCACCGGCGAAGCCGACGACGGCGCCGAGGCACTGAGCCTGGCGCGCCAGCAACCCTGGGATGTGTTTCTGCTCGATGTCTCCATGCCCAACCGCAACGGCATCGATACCCTGAAACAGCTGAAGAAGGAATTCCCGCGCCTGCCGGTGCTGATTCTGAGCATGCATCCGGAGGAACAGTATGCGGTACGCGCGCTTAAAGCCGGTGCGTCCGGCTATCTCACCAAGCAGAGCGCGCCGGAACTGCTGGTCACCGCCATCCGCCAGGTTGCCTCCGGCAAGAAATACCTGAGCCCGGCGGTCGCCCAGCAACTGGCCGAGGCGATTTCGGACAACTCCGACAAGTCGCCGCATGAGCGCATTACCGACCGCGAGTATCAGGTGCTGGTGATGATTGCCGCCGGCAAGACGCTAACCCAGATAGCCGACGCACTTAACCTCGGCGTCGCCACCGTCAGCACCTACCGCGCGCGCCTGCTGGAGAAAATGGGGCTCAAGAGCACCGCCGAACTGATCCGCTATGGCCTCGAGCACGGCCTGGCGGAATGATCAAGCTTGCCATCGGGAACACCGCGGCCCCGTCTTACTGCACAATAGCGGAAAACCATTTGCCAAGCCTTGGCGGACAGGCGGCAACCGCATAGCACCGGCCCGGGACGCCGGGCCAGACAACCAGAGGAGGAGTAGCCATGAAGACCCTGAAAAAACTGCTTGACGAGCGCCCCGCGCGTGCGACACTTTCCGTTTCCCCCGATGACACCGTGTTCTCCGCTCTGGAACTCATGGCGAAACACGACATCGGCGCCGTACTGGTCATGCGTGACGGGCAACTTGCGGGCATCTTCAGCGAGCGCGACTACGCGCGCAAGATCATCCTCCTCGGCAAGTCGTCGAAGGAAACCATGGTGCGGGAGATCATGACCGAGAAGGTACTTTATGCCCTGCCGACACAGACGACGGACGAAGCCATGGCATTGATGACGGAAAAACACATTCGTCATCTGCCGGTGCTCGACGCAAGCAAAAATGTGATCGGCATGGTCTCGATCGGCGACCTGGTCAAGGAAACCATTTCGCAGCAGGCCTTCCTGATCAAGCAACTGGAACAATACATCGCCGGCTGATCCGGTTGGAATCGCGCCATGGCTGCCAATGATGCGAGCGATACGCCTGAGGTCGTTCAGACCCGCCTGGTTGATTTGCGCCTCGAGCATCGCGACCTCGACGAGGCCATCAACCGCCTGACCGAGACGCCGCCGGAGGACCAGCTGCTGCTGCGGCGCCTGAAGAAGCGCAAGCTGCTGATCAAGGACCGCATCTCCCAGCTCGAGCGCCTGCTCGATCCCGATCCCGACGAATACGCATGAGCGCTGCCTCAAGGCCGCCCCGAGGCGGCGTAGCCGACAACACGGAGCCGCACCAGCGGCAAACCGCAATCACCCCCTCCTGTGGGGAGGGGGCCGGGGGGAAGGCCCGCCACTGATGACCTACAACTTCGATACCCTGGCCCTGCATGCCGGGCAGGTGCCCGACGAGCGCTTCGGCGCGCGGGCGACGCCGATCTACCTGACCACCTCCTTCGTCTTCAAGGATTCCGACCAGGCCGCGGCACTGTTCAACATGGAGCGCGCCGGCCACGTCTATTCGCGCATTTCCAACCCGACCAATGCCGTCCTCGAAGAGCGCATCGCCGCCCTCGAAGGCGGCGTCGGGGCAATTGCGGTTGCTTCGGGCCAGGCGGCGATGCATCTGGCCATCGCCACGCTGATGGGCGCCGGCGGCCATATCGTCGCCAGCCGCTCGCTCTACGGCGGTTCGCACAACCTGCTCGACTACACCCTGCCGCGCTTCGGCATCACCACCACTTTCGTCGATCCGCGCGACCTCGATGCCTGGCGCGCCGCGATCCGCCCCGAAACGCGCCTGCTGTTCGGCGAAACCCTGGGCAACCCCGGCCTCGACGTGCTGAACATTCCCGCTGTCGCCGCGCTGGCCCACGAGCACGGCTTGCCGCTGATGGTCGACAGCACCTTCACCACGCCCTGGCTGATGCGGCCCTTCGACCACGGTGCCGACCTGATCTTCCATTCCGCGACCAAGTTCCTCGGCGGTCACGGCGTCGCCATCGGCGGCCTGCTGGTCGATGGCGGCACCTTCGACTGGAACCAGTCGGGCAAGTTTCCGACCCTGACCGAGCCCTACGAGGGTTTCCACGGCATGGATTTCAGCGAGGAATCCACGGTCGCCGCCTTCCTGCTGCGCGCGCGGCGCGAAGGCCTGCGCGACTTCGGCGCCTGCATGAGCCCGATGACCGCCTTCCAGTTGCTGCAAGGCGTCGAGACGCTGCCGCTGCGCATGGAGCGGCACATCGCCAACACGCGGCAGGCAGTGGCGCACCTCGCGGGCCATGATGCGGTGGCAAGCGTTGGTTACCCCGAACTGGAAAACCATCCCGATCATGCCTTGGCGAAAAAGCTGCTGCCGCGTGGCGCCGGTTCCGTCTTCAGCTTCACACTCAAGGGCGGCGCCGCTGACGCCAGGGCGGCCGGGCGCAAGTTCATCGAGGCATTGCGCGTGTTCTCGCACCTGGCCAACGTCGGCGATGCCAAGTCGCTGGTGATCCATCCGGCATCGACCACGCATTTCCGCATGTCCGATGCGGCGCTGGTCGCCGCCGGCATCCATCCCGGCACCATCCGCCTGTCGATAGGCCTCGAAGATGCGGGCGACCTGCTCGAGGACCTCAATCGCGGCCTGGCGGCGGCACAAAAAAAGTAAATGCGCGCCTGACATGGAACTGCAACTCAACGGCCAGGCCGCCTACGCCTACACCGGCGGCAAACCCTTCGACGCCGCCCTGCCCTGCGTCGTCTTCATCCACGGTGCGCAGAACGACCACAGCGTCTGGGGCCTGCAAAGCCGCTGGTTTTCCCATCACGGTTTTGCCGTGCTCGCCGTCGACCTGCCCGGCCATGGCCGCAGCGCCGGCAAACCGCTGCCATCGGTCGAAGACCTGGCTGACTGGATCGAATTGCTGCTTGAGAAAGTCGGCGCCGGCGACACGGCGAAGAATGTGACGCTGGTCGGTCACAGCATGGGGTCGCTCACCGCGCTGGAATGCGCTTCACGCCATCCGGCGCGCATCGCACGCATCGCGCTGGTCGGCACCGCCGTGCCGATGCCGGTCTCCGACGCGCTCTTGGGCGCGGCGCAGGACAAGGAGCCCAAGGCCATCGGCATGATCAACACATGGTCGCATTCGCCGCGCGGCACCATCGGCGGCAACACCGTGCCGGGCATGTGGCTGCTGGGCGCTTCGCGCCGCCTCATGGAACGGCAGAAGCCGGGCGTGCTGCACAACGACCTGGCTGCCTGCAATGCCTATACGCACGGCATCGACGCCGCAGCCGCCCTGGCCTGCCCGGCCCTGATCATCAGCGGCAGCAAGGACATGATGACCCACCCCAAGGCTGCGGCGAAACTGGCTACCGTCATCAAGGACGCCAGGAGCGTCAACCTGGACGGCGCCGGCCATGCGCTGATGGCCGAACAGCCTGACGCGGTGTTGGACGCCTTGCGCAGTTTTTTGGTTTGACCCCCTTGGAATCGGCCAGGCAGCAGCCTCATCAGTTTCCGGTGATCCGCACCGGCCTGCCGCTGTCGGCGCCATTCGACTGGCTGCGGCAAGGTGCCGCCGATCTCAAGGCCGGCGGCTTCGCCAGCCTGTTCTATGGCCTGTGCTTTGCGGCGGGCGGCTTGCTGCTCTTCCTCGCCTTCCGCCATGCCGTGCAACTGGTCACGGCAGTCACCGCCGGTTTCATGCTGCTCGGGCCGTTTCTGGCGCTCGGCCTGTACGAACTCTCGCGCCGCCGCGAAACCGGCGAGCCGCTGAACCTGATCGCGACGCTCGCCGTCTGGAAGCGCAACCTCGGCTGCTTCGGCATCTACTCGCTGATCCTGATCGTCATCTACCTGGTCTGGGCGCGCGCCTCGCTGGTGATTTTCGCCCTGTTCTATCAGGGCGGCATGCCGACCCTGGCAAGCTTCATGACGCAGATTCTGAAGTTCGACAACATCGAATTCCTGCTGGCCTATCTTGTCGTGGGAAGTTTCTTCGCCACGCTGGTGTTCGCCTTCTCCGTGGTATCCATCCCGATGATGCTGGAACGCAATCAGGATACCGTCACCGCCATGCTGGCCAGCTTTCTCGCCCTGGTGCGCAACCTGCCGATGATGCTGATCTGGGCCGCGCTGATCGTCGCGCTCACGGTCATCGGCATCGCCACGGGTTTCCTCGGCCTCATCGTCACCATGCCGCTGGTCGGGCACGCCACCTGGCATGCCTACCGGGCACTGATCGAACCCCTTCCGGCTTAGCCGCCGAAACGGGGTCAGCCACCAGCAGACGACAGCTTCGCCGGCGCCACGAAAACAGGTTCTACTCGGTAAATGCAAACGGACATGGATCAGGACATTCCCAACGGCACGCTGCGCATCATCGACGGGCGCGAACGCAGTTACACGGACGGTTACTGGATCCAGACCTATCCGGTGCCGGAAGATACGCTCCAGGGTAAACGTCGCCTGATCGAGGCGCTGACGCGACGCCTGTTCAACCACACCGAACATGGTCTCAACATTCCCGGGCACCGCCTGGCCGAGGCGAAGCAGGCTTATTTCGACGAGAGCGATCCCGGCAAGAAGCGGGTCAAGGGCGCGATGTATGCCGGCGCCCTGTTCAACCGTGCCACCGACATCTTCACCCGGCTGGTGGACCTGCAATCGGCGGGCGTCGAGATTTCCTCCAGCAACGACCTGATGCGCGAATGCGGCCGCTGCCTGCAGGAAGCCCTGTCGCTTTGTTCCCTGGTGCTCCATCGCAGCGGCGAGGAAGGCATCGACGAGCTCTGGGGCGAGCCGTTCCGTGCCTTCTCGGTGCCGCTCACCGACTTCTACGCGACGCGCTACGTCAAGATGGCCCAGGCCATGCGCGGCATCGACACCGTTGCCGAGACCATGGTCCGCACCTTCGCCAGCGCCATGTTTCCCGGCATCGAGCCTATCATCCGCGACTTCTCCCGCGTCGCCCGCATCAAGGTGGAAACCCTGCGCACCGACCGCGAAATCTTCGACATCTGGGCCGAAATGGTCACCGCCGGCGAACGCCTGGCCAACTTCCGCCCGCGGCTGGCAAACCCCGACAGCGTGCACGAACAGCGCGTCGCCTCCTTCGGCACCCAACTTATCTGCAACGGCCGCGATCTGATCTTCCACATCACCCGCGCGCGCGTCGCCATGCCCAAGAGCACCCGGGAATTCGTCGAGCGCTGCGACACCTATGCCGCCACGGGAATCGTCACCATGATGCCGATTCCCCTGCCCGGCTGAAAAACTGGAACACGATCATGGAACACCCGAGGGCAATCGTGACGAAACGCCCGCAGCGCGCTGCAGCTTAGCCCATGCGACTCACCGAACTCAAACTCCCGCTCGATCACACCGCGGGCGACCTGCATGAGGCCATCCTGCGTCGCCTGGGGGTCACGGCGGACGAACTCGTCGGCTACACGATATTTCGCCGCAGCCACGACGCGCGCAAGCCCGCGGCCATCGTATTCATCTACACGCTGGATGTCGATCTGAAAGACGAGGCCGCGGTGCTGAAGCGGCTGCGCGGAGATCGTTATGTCGGGCGGACCCCGGATACCGGCTACCGCTTTGTCACGCAGGTGCCACAGCCATCTTCCACGCTGCGCCCGGTTGTCATCGGCACCGGCCCCTGCGGCCTGTTCGCCGGACTGGTCCTGGCACAGATGGGTTTCCGCCCGCTGATTCTGGAGCGCGGCAAGGCCGTGCGCGAACGCACGCAGGACACCTGGGGCCTGTGGCGCAAGGGGCGGTTGAATCCCGAATCCAACGTGCAGTTCGGCGAAGGCGGCGCAGGCACCTTTTCCGACGGCAAACTCTACAGCCAGATCAAGGACCCGCAATTCCGCGGCCGCAAGGTGCTGACTGAATTCGTCAAGGCCGGCGCCCCGGCCGAAATCCTCTACGTCGCCAAGCCGCACATCGGCACCTTCAAGCTGGTGGGCATGGTGGAAACCATGCGCATCGAAATCGAGGCATTGGGCGGCGAAATCCGCTTCGGCAGCCGGGTCGAGGACATCGACATCGACAACGGGCAAGTGCGCGGCCTGCGCCTGGCCGACGGCGAATTCATCGCCGCCACGCACGTTGTCCTGGCAGTCGGCCACAGCGCGCGCGACACCTTCGAAATGCTCCATGCCCGTGGCGTCCATGTCGAGGCCAAGCCGTTTTCGATCGGCGTGCGCATCGAACACCCGCAGTCCCTGATCGACAGTGCCCGTTTCGGCCCCAACGCCGGCAATCCGCTGCTCGGTGCGGCGGATTACAAACTGGTGCATCACTGCAAGGACGGACGCTCGGCCTACAGTTTCTGCATGTGCCCGGGCGGTACAGTGGTGGCGGCGACCTCGGAGCCAGGACGGGTGGTAACCAACGGCATGAGCCAGTATTCGCGCAACGAGCGCAACGCCAACAGCGCCATCGTGGTCGGCGTCACCCCGGCCGACTATCCGGGCAGTGACACCAATCCGCTGGCCGCGCCTTTGGCTGGAATTGCCTTCCAGCGCCACTGGGAAAGCCTGGCCTTCGAAGCGGGCGGTGGCGACTACAAGGCGCCCGCACAGCGCGTCGGCGATTTTCTCGCCGGGCGGGCGTCGATCGAACTCGGCGCCGTGCTACCGTCCTACACGCCGGGGGTGAAGATGACTGATCTCGCGCTGTGCCTGCCGGACTACGTCGTTGCCGCACTGCGCGAGTCGCTGCCGGCCTTCGGCCGCGATATTCCCGGTTTCGCCATGGACGATGCACTGCTGACGGGCGTGGAAACGCGCACCTCGTCGCCGATCCGCATCACGCGCGATGACGGATTTCAGAGCCTCAACACGCGTGGCCTGTTCCCCGCCGGCGAGGGCGCCGGCTATGCCGGCGGCATCCTCTCGGCAGCGGTTGACGGCATCAAGGTCGCCGAGGCCGTGGCGCTCGACCTGGTTGCGTCGGCCGGCCAGGCCTCATAGCCACTCCAGTTCCCAGCGCACGCAGGGGTCGAGCGCCGCAACGGCGCGCGCCGCAAAAGTTTCCACGGCCTGCCGCTCGCCCGCATCGTAACCGTTCAGCCAATCCGGCAGCGGGCCTTGCGGATGGAAGTTCCATTCGGTGGGCGCGACGATGAAATAGTCGGCAATGCGCCCGCCGTCGAGGACGATCTCGTGCATCAGCAGGCCGCGCGCCGTTTCGACCAGCGCACGGCCCCTTTGGCCGCCCGCCGGCACCGCGCTCGCCGTGCCGCCGGCGCCGACTCTCTCCATGCCTCCGGCCCACTCGCGCAGTTCCTCAAGGCGTGCAAGCCAGCGCGCGGCAAACGCCCCTGCCGCCGGCCCGGAAACGGCCTGCCGTCGCGCCAGGGCGCCGGTTTCAGCGGCCTGTCCCTGCCAGTGCGGCGTGCGGCAGAAACCGGCGTCGAGCTGCGGCCAGTGGGCCAGCGAATCGCGCGCACTCAGCCCCGGCAGCAGAGTCCGCCGCGAAGCGGTGATGTCTTCCGCCTCATTCAGGCGTCGACACATCGCTTCGATGCGCGGATCCCCCAGCATGGTCAGGAGATCGCCGCGTCGACCGCCGGCGATGCACCCTGCGGCCGTTACAAACTCGGTTTGCAGTGGCGCTTTCCCCAATAGCGGCGGCAGGTCGAGCAACCAGCGCCAAAGGTGTTCGCGCATGACTTCCTGCCCGATCGCGGCGTCGAGATGCAACGGACACTCGACGCCGCGCGCAGCATCCAGGGCCAGCACCGCCGCCCGCCCCTGCGCCCGGCCGCACAGCGCAAACAACATGGGTAGCAGTCGGATGGCATCGTCCGCCGGACGGCCGCGCAACACCTGCGCCACGGCAGGACGATCGCTGGCAACCATGGCTTCGGCAAGCTTGCCGTTGGCAACGGCCAGCTTCAGCCTGACGCATCCGGCATCGATGCCCGCGCTCACTGGACTACCCTCCCCCCAGCCCCGACCCCACGGCCGGCCCTGCATGGCCGGCCGGCTGCGGCAGCGCGGAGCAGTGCTCCGCGAAACCCTGCCTTCGCCCCTAGGCAGGGGGTGACGATGGTTCGCCGCTTCGCGGCTCCATAGGCTGGCTGCGCCCCCCTTGGGACGGCCCGGCGGGGAGCGCTCATTCCTGTGCCAGAGGCAGCCTGAGCGTGAATAGTGCCCCGCCCTTGGGGTGGTTGCCCGCCGCAAGCCTGCCGCCATGACGTTCGACGATGCCGTAACTGATCGCCAGCCCCAATCCCGTTCCCCGGCCCACAGGTTTGGTGGTGAAGAACGGGTCGAACAGCTTGTCGAGATTCCCCGCAGGAATGCCGGGACCGCTGTCACGGAACTCGACGACGGCGTCCCGCTCCTCGACGCGGCCGGAAATCTCCAGTCGCCTCTCGCGGGAATTTTCGGTGGCGTCTGCCGCGTTCTGTACCAGGTTCATGACCACCTGCTGCAACTGGCCGGCCGAACCGAGGACAGTCAGCACAGCAGGGAGTTCAAGCTTCACCTCGAACTGATTGGCCGAGGCCTTGCATACCCACTGCACGGCACGTTCGATGACTTCAACCAGGTCGAAGGCGCGCCGCTCGTCGCGGTCCGTTGCCGAGAAGCGCTTGAGCGCATCGACGATGTCGCGGGTGCGCTCCGCGCCTTCGACGGTGCCATCGATCAGGGAGGGCAGGTCGTCCAGCAGTCGATCGATGCGCAGTTCGCGACGCAGGGCTTCGCGTTCGGCCAGGGGCATGTCGCCATGAACCGCGGCAAGGTAAGTCCCCAGCCGCTCGGCATAGCGTTTCATCGCCAGGGTATTGCCGTAAACGAAACTGATGGGATTGTTCAGCTCGTGTGCGACACCGGCGACAAGGCGGCCCAGCGACGCCATCTTTTCGGAATGGACCAGCTGCTGCTGGGTATTCTTGAGGTCCTCATGGGCGCGGCGCAGCGCCTGGTAGGCGCGGCGCAGTTCGCCCACCGGGCGGCCGGTGATGACGAGACCGAGCATCTTGCCGACGCCGTTGTAACGCGGGGTGCAATTGAGCGACACCGGAATGGCGCTGCCGTTGGCCGCCTTGAGCTGCATTTCGAAGTCTTCCACCGGTTCGCCCGACTGCTCGGCGAACAGACGCCCGGCATGCTGACGCGATTCCTCGTCGGCAAACAGATCGAAAATCATGCGCCCGTGCATGGCCGCCGCGTCTACGCCCAGCAGCGAGGCCAGCGCCTCATTGACGCTCTCGATGACACCGGCGCGGTTGCAGACGATCAGCAGGTCCGACATCGAGGTCAGCACGGAAGAGATGAACTGCTGCGTATCCTCCAGCGTCGCGTTTTTCTCTTCCAGCGCCACCTCGTACTGAAGCAGATCGTTATAGACCTCATCCATCTTGCGGATGACGTCGAGCCAGATGCCGTCCTCGGCCGTGGCGCCGGCCGCGGCGGCAAGCATCTCGACGGTCAGGGCCGAACGCGGCTCGTCAGGCTTGACCCCGTCAGGCGTGGCAGAACCGGATCCGGATTTTTCGCCCATCAGCGCAATGTATCCCATCCTGCCGGAGTCACTGGAACCATCCTGCCGGCGCTATCCGCCCGGGTTCAGTTCTCGTTGAATCCGAAACGCTCGACGAACGCCGCAGGCGCGAGCGCCGGGCCCTTGTAATCGGCTTGCATGAAATCGCAACCCATCTCCTTGAGCCGGGCGGCCGCCTCATCGTCGGCGACACCAACGGCCACGACAGCTAGACGCAAGTGGTGGGCGAGATCGATGATCGACTGCAGGATATGCTCCGACTTCGGGCCGCCGGTCAGGTCGCTTGCAGCCGATACATCGATCTTGATCTCCTGGAACGGCATCGTGGCAAGCCAGAACAGCGAAGAAAACGCCATGCCCGGATCATCGATGGAAAGTTTCACGCCGAGCTCCTTCAGGCGACCGAGAGTATCCCTCGTCACGGCCTCCGCACCCAGCACCGCGGTCTCTCCGATCTCCAGGATCAGCGTGCCCGGTCGCCTGCTCCAGGTACCAAGCGCACGCTCGACCACGTCGAGGAGTTCGGCGTGCCGCAGCACGCGTGCCGGCAACTTGACCCCGACCCGCAGGTCCAACCCTGCGCTGTAGCGGAATTCCGAAATGTTGCGCAGCGCACGGTTGAGTATTGACGAGAGCAGCTGGATGACCACGTCCGCCGACTCCGCTGCGGCGAATGCGTGCTCGGCGGGAATCAGGCCCAGTGCCGGATCGCGCCAGCGCAGCAACCCTTCCGCGCCCATGACCTGGCCCAGGCGCAGATCGTACTGCGGCTGAAATACCAGGTTGATCTCATCGTCGGCAACAGCCGTGCGCAATCGGTTCTCATAAAGGAGTCGCGAAGCCGCCAGGCTGTGGCTGTCGGATCCATAGCCGGCAATGCTGCCGTCCAGGCCGCGGGCGAGGGCGCAAGCGCTCTTGGCCCGTTGTAACAAGGCTTCAGGCTGATCACCGTGGGCCGGAAACATGGCGATCCCGATCGAGGGGCTGGCATAAATCTCGTCATCGCCGATCCAGAAAGGCGTGTTCAGCACGCGCAAGGATTTTTTTGCCGCCAGCAGCGCGACGTCAGGACCGTCGACGACGGACAGGACGCAGGCAAAATCGTCCCGCCCCATGTCGCCGACAAGATCGCCCGGACGGAGCACATCGGTGCGCAGCAGCGAGGCCACACGGGCACGCACCGAATCGCCGACCTGGTAACCCCATACGGCATCGATGCGGCTGATCACGCCGCATTCGATGAGCAGGACGGCCAGGTTTCCGCCATCGGCCCGCCGTCCCTCGACCTGGGCACGCAGCGCCTCCAGAAACGGGATTGCGTCGAGCGCGGCGGCGTCATCAGCCGTGGCCGCCGCGGCGGAATCCGTGCCGCTCAAAGGAACAGCTCTCGCGGATCGATCTGGATCGAGCCGTACTCCAGGGAGCGCTGGATCCGGTAGGGTTCGTCGGGTCTGACCTTGGGCTCCTTCATCAGGTCAAGCATCTTGTAGGGCCGCAACGGATTGCCGTTCATGTCCTTGACGACCATGATGCGCGGCTGCATGCGACGCACCATATTCTGTGCGATGACGATGGCGACTTCTCCGCTGTTCAACTCGACCACGCTGCCGACGGGGAAAACCCCGACACACTGGATGAACTGTTCGACCAGTGCAGCGTGAAACTGTATCCCGCGCTGCTTGTAGATAATGCTCAGCGCATTAGCCGGCGAGAGACCCTCACCGAGCGGCTTCGGCGCAGTCAGCGTATCGAAGGTATCCACGATTCCGGCAATCAGGCCGAGAAAGGCTATTGCATCTCCGCGCAAGCCGCGCGGATAGCCGGAGCCGTCGAAACGTTCATGGTGCAGGGACGCCAGGCCGGGGAGTTCCGGAGGAAGCCCTGGAGTATCGCTGAGAATCCGGACAGAATGGTTTATGTGCGTCCGGAAAATCTCGGCTTCCGCCTCGTTGGCCGGCCCGCGCACGGCAAGCTCGGGCGGAAGTTTGAGCTTGCCGACGTCCTGGAGCAGTCCCAGCATGCCCAGGATTTCCAAACGATCCTGAGGCAGCTGGAGAAAGCGCCCGAAAATGGTCATCATGACCGAAACCTCGGCGGCCCGGCTCAGCGTCGTGCCGCTCTTCTCCTGCAGCCTGATCAGCAGGGCCATCGCATCCGGATTGCGCACGACGCTCGCAGTAATTTGCGTGACCGCCTCATGCGACCGGGCGCTGTCGAGTGCGTTTCCGACCTCCACGACCCGCGAAATCTCTTCCAGGATCACGGTCGTGTTCGTGTAGGCCTTCCGGGCTACCGGCAATTCGCCTTCAACACTTGCCACATCCTTGTACACGGTCGTGCCGCGTATTTTCGCCACGTCTTCCGGGGTGACCTTGGCAACTTCCTGAATGACCGTTTTCTCAGGATCGACGAAGACGTGCTTGCAGTACTTTCGAAGAGTCTCGAGTTGCTTGTCCTTTTGCAGCACAAAGCCCTGAAAGGCAAAAGGGGTTTCTGTCCATGGTCTGTCGAGCTTGGCGACGAACATCCCGAAAGTCAGTTGCTCGACAGGAATTTCACGGAGTTCCATGCGGATACGTGGATTAGTTGCTAAGGGGTCAAATTCTCGCGTCAACGCGCCAAAACCGCAAGTACGGCCGGACTGCCGAGGCTGCCCCGGTCAGTTGCCCGCAGCGTGGAAGCTTACTCCGAATCGATCCCGAGTAGACGCAAACAGCCAACGCAGGAGCAGACGGCAAAGGTGGCGCAGGCTGGCCCCACCTATTCCGGCGGACGGGATACACTTGGCCCGCCGATTTACAGATCCAGGGTTCCATGTCCCCACCTTCCGGACCGCGACATTCCATGCCGACATTCGGCCGCATCACTCCGGGCGGCGTGGCAGTGCTGTATGCGCTGGGTGCCGCTTTGTGGATCATTGTTTCCGGCTACCTGGTGACTACCGGCGTTGACGATCCGGCGCTCCAAGGGCGCATCGAGATCGGCAAGGGCCTCGTGTTCGTTGCGGTGACCAGCCTGCTGCTCTACCTGCTGCTGGGTCGACTCGGCATGCCCGCCATAGAGGACAGTTATTTCACTACGGCGACGTCGCGAAACCCTCTTGCCGTGGCGGCCGGCGTGTTCCTCATCGCCGCCATTGCCAGCGGGCTGCTGGTGCGGCAATCGGAACAGCAGCGCCAGCAGCGGCAACGTGCCCAGGTCGCCGACATGGCGCATGACCATGCCCGTGCGATCCAGCGCAGCATCGAACACGCCCTCTCCGCCACCTATGCCCTGGCCGCGCTGGTACGCCAGGGCAAGGGCGAAATTCCCGACTTCGAAGCCACAGCGCAGGAGATGCTGCGCTTCTATCCCGGCGCAGGCTCGCTGCAACTGGCCCCGGGCGGTATCGTGCGGCGCGTCGTGCCGCTGGACGGCAACGAAAAGGCCATCGGCCACGATCTGCTGCAGGATCCGGCACGCAACAAGGAAGCCTTCCTCGCCCGCGACACCCGCAAGTTGACGCTGGCTGGGCCGTTCAATCTGATGCAGGGCGGCCTCGGCGCGGTCGGGCGGCTGCCGGTTTTCCTGGGGGAAGGCAAAGGGGAATTCTGGGGCTTCACCACGGCGCTCATCCGCTTTCCCGAAGTGCTTGGTGATGCCCGGCTACGCCAGATGACGGAGACAGGTTATGCCTATGAACTCTGGCGCATCCATCCGGACAGCGGCGAACGCCAGTCCATTGCCACATCTGGCACCGCCGGCCCGTCCGAACCGGTCGACCAGACCTTCGAACTGCCCAACGGCCGCTGGACGCTCAGCGTGGCGCCGGTCAAGGGCTGGTCCGATCCCTACGGTTTGAGCTTCAAGGTCGCGCTGGGACTTCTGTTCAGTCTGTTGCTGGCCTACATGGCAAAGCTGCTGGTCGAACTAGGTAGATACAAGCAGGAACTTGAAACACGCGTCGAGCAGCGGACACGGCAACTCAGCACCAGCGAACAGCGTTTTCGCGACATAGCGGAGGTCTCCGGCGACTGGATCTGGGAGGTGAATGCCAGCGGCCGCTATACCTATGTTTCGGAAGGCGTGACGAGGATGCTCGGTTACGCGCCGGACGAAATCATCGGCAAGACACCCTACGATTTCATGGCGCCCGATGCTGCTCAGTCCCTCGGCAGGGCTATCGAGCTCATCGCGGCCAGCAAACTGCCGTTCAGCGATCTGGAGAATGTCATCATCGGCAGGGACGGCACACCACACGTGACGCTGACCAGCGGCATGCCGATTCTGGATGCCGAGGGCAGCCTGCAGGGATATCGCGGCATCGACCGCGACATCAGCGCGCGCAAGACGGCAGAGAATCGCATCCAGCGGCTGACCAATCTCTATGCTGCCTTGAGCGAATGCAACCAGGCCATCGCGCGTTGCCACAATGAAGCGGACCTGTTCCCGCAGATGTGCCGCAACGTGGTGCTGCTCGGCGACATGAAGATGGCCTGGATCGGCCTGCTCGACGAAACAGGCAGGCAGGTCAGACCGGTCGCCAGCGATGGCAGCGGGCTTGAATACCTCACTGACATCCGCGTCTCGACGGACGGCGATGACTCGCACGGGCGCGGTCCGGTCGGTACGGCGATCCGCGAGCAGCATCCGGTATGGAATCAGGATTTTCTGAATGATCCGCTCACCGCGCCCTGGCACGAGGGCGCCGCACGCTTCGGCTGGGCCGCCGTAGCTGCGCTGCCGCTCTACCGGACCGGTACGGTCATCGGGTCGTTCAACCTGTATGCCGGGGAGAGAAATGCCTTCGATGAGGAAACGCGCCGCTTGCTGGAGGACATGGCGATGGACATCAGCTATGCGCTGGACGGGTTCGAGCGAGACGCCAGCCTCAGGCTCGCGGCCGAGGTCTTCGAGCAGGGCAAGGAAGGCATCATGATCACCGATACGCGCAACCACATCGTGCGCGTCAACCGCGCCTTTACCGAGATTACCGGCTATGGCGAGGCCGAGGCCCTGGGGCGGGATGCCGACATGTTGTCTTCGGGGCGCCACGGCAAGGATTTCTATCGCGAAATGTGGGACACGATAGACACCAGCGGGCACTGGCAGGGCGAGATATGGAACCGGCGCAAGGACGGCCACGTTTATCCGGAGTGGTTGGCCATCAGCCGCGTGGCCGGCAAGAACGGCAAGCCCGGCCATTACGTCGGCATCTTCAGCGACATCTCCCGACACAAGGAGGCCGAAGAGCGCATCCAGCATCTGGCCCACTTCGACGCCCTGACCGGCCTGCCCAATCGTGCGCTGCTCAAGGACCGCGCCCGCCACGCGATCAGCATGGCGCAGCGCAATGAGGAGTCGCTGGCGGTGCTGTTCGTCGACCTCGACCACTTCAAGAACATCAACGACACGCTGGGCCATCGCATCGGCGACGAATTGCTGGTCGAAGTAGGCCGGCGCATGAAAGGCGCAGGGCGCGATGAAGACACCGTGTCGCGCCAGGGCGGTGACGAATTCATCGTGGTGCTGCCCGGAACCGATGCCGACGGCGCGGCGCACGTGGCGCAGAAGCTGATCGATGAGATTGCGATGACCTTCAAGGTCGAGCAGTACGAACTCGTCGTCACTCCGTCGATCGGCATCGCCATGTATCCGAGCGACGGCGAAGACTTCGATGTCCTGTCAAAGTGCGCCGACACCGCCATGTACCGCGCCAAGAAGGAAGGCCGCAACACCTTCCGTTTCTTCACCCCGCAGATGCAGGAACATTCCGCGCGCAAACTGCAACTGGAAGGCGAACTGCGCCATGCGCTGGAGCGCGGCGAACTGCAGATGCACTACCAGCCGCAGTTGTCCCTGGCCGACGGCCGCATCGTCGGCGCCGAAGCCTTGCTGCGCTGGCAGCATCCGGATCTCGGTGCGGTTTCGCCGGCCGAATTCATCGCGATCGCGGAGGACAGCGGCCTGATCCTGACGATCGGCGAGTGGGTCCTGCGCACCGCGACAAGGCAGATGAAAGCGTGGCTGGACGATGGCATGACACCGATGGTCATGGCGGTAAACCTCTCGGCGGTGCAATTCCGCCACGCCCACCTGGCGGAGCAGGTCGAACGGATACTCGCCGAAGAAGGGTTGGCATCGGGCTATCTGGAACTGGAACTCACGGAGAGCATGGCGATGGACGATCCGCTCGCCGCCATCGCCGTAATGGACGACCTGCACGCGCATGGCATCCGCGTGTCGATCGACGACTTCGGCACCGGCTACTCCTCCTTGAGCTATCTCAAGCGCTTCCAGCTCTACAAGCTGAAGATCGACCAGTCCTTCGTGCACGACATCAATGTCGACCCCGAAAGCAAGGCCATCGTCCGCGCCATCATCAGCCTCGCCGACAGCCTGGGGCTGCGCACCATCGCCGAAGGCGTCGAGACCGAGGACCAACTGGCCTTCCTGCGCGAGCAAGGCTGCCAGGAAGTGCAGGGCTTCTACTACAGCAAGGCGCTGCCGCCGGAGGAGTTTGAAGCCTTCGTGCGGGCACAGGGGTAATTCGAAAATGCCTCAATGCACCGCGCATATCATGCACACCCTAAGGTATATATTATTAGCTATGAATATCATATAGTTATTGAACCATATGAGTAGCTAAAGAACAACCTAAACCGACACTTTCGCATCAATACAAACAAACGCTAAACCCGGAGTATTGGCACGGAGTGCGTGATGACAAATGGCTCAATAACAGCGCTCGAGATCGGCATGATCTTCGTTAGTTCTCAGATTTGGTACAGTGCCGCAACTCCCTCGGTGGCACCGGTCTAGTATCAGACCACAGCCTGGCCTTCCTCACGCGAGAGTCGGTCTCGACAAACGAACACTGCGCCGGATCTTCAACAGAGTTTACCGTGGTCAGCGCCGACGCTAGTGCTGCGGAATTTCAGCGGCAGCTATTTTGCCGCGCCAGAAACTTCGTGTTTCACATAGGCGGAATGTACTTCGCGGATTTCCGCACTTGCGGGCTGCCGCTTGAGCATTTGTTCCAAGGGCTGCTTCATCCTGTCGGCCTGCCTCAGTTCGGAAAGAGCCCCCAGGAGGTAGAGCTCCGGCGTTACATCATCGTCGGCAGCCTGCGCGCGGAACATCTTGTAGTTCTTCTCGACGGTTTCCAGTTTCGAGCCGTCAATAGCTGTCCGAACGCGGATCATTCCGTGAATCGACGTTATGTCGGTGATCGCGACGGGGGCCTGTGTCAGCCCTTTTAGAATCGCCGCCGGCAGTTGCTTGATGGTGGGCAGCTTGCTCGCCTTGATGGGCTTGCTTTCCGTGTCTCCAGTTTCAATCTGCGAACTGCTTCCCCATGTTTCTTGCTGTCCGGTGCTGAGATAGACCAGTTGAAAGCGACCATCGTCGCCGACGCTTACCCTGGTCCCTGGCTTAAGCTTGGAGAAAGTCACTACGGGGGTCACCTTGCCGTCGGCCTGGACCATCTGAACAGTCCCCTGTGCCTGGGTTACCAAAGTGGTCCTGACTTCCTCTGCGCCCATGACGGTCGCCCCGGCCAGCGCTAGCGATACCGCCACACCCCATTGCCGCAAACCAAGCATTGCTTTCATGTTTTGTCTCCTATCAAGCCCAGCAGTTCGAACAACTCCACCGGCGCAGTACGCCCCTTGACATTGACCGAGTCGGATAGTCCCGTCGCGGCACGCCCATTCACTGCTTCCAGGGTCTCGCGGCTGATCAGGATATCGCACCCCATCGCCTTGGTCATGCCCTCGATGCGCGATGCCAGGTTTACTGAATCCCCGATTGCCGTGTATTCGGATCGGCGCGTCGAGCCGATGTTACCGACTACTGCATCACCCGTATGCACGCCGATCCCTATGCGAAACTCCGGCAGGCCCCGGTTCGGGAAGCGATCGGACATCCAGCCGCGGAATGCGGTGGCCTTGTCGCGCATCATCAGTGCAGCGCGGATAGCGCGCAGGGCGTGGTCTGGAAATCGGACCGGCGCGCCGAATTGCACCATGATCGCGTCGCCGATGAACTTGTCGATGGTGCCACCCTCGGCAAGCACCACTTCGCAGATCTGTTCAAAGTAGTGATTGAGGAACTCCACCACTTCATGTGCATCGAGTTTCTCGGAAATCGTCGTGAAATCTCGAATATCGGAGAACAAAATGGTGATCTGCTGCTTGACCCCCCCCATTTCGGGCGCGTTGTCGGCATCGATCAAGACTTCCATGACATTGTCCGAGACGTATCGGCTGAAGATCGAAGTAATCCGCTTACGTTCCCGCGCCTCGGTGCCTAGCTTGACACCCAGGCAACCCAGGTAAGCCGTTGCAAGCGCCAGAGGGATTACTGCAGTCGGCAGGAGAATCCAGTGGAGAAAAGCCTGGTAGGAAAGCAGTAGACTGACCGCGATCATTCCGGTCGCAGCTGCAAGGCCCCAGACTGGCCTGAGAATCCAGAACACGAAGATGCCGAACAAGGGAAGCGTGATTATGTAGGCGTGGTTGAGTGCGGCCGGAAGAGCGCTGAGTCGCCGTCCGCTCATCAAAGTCTCGACAATGTTGGCCTGGATTTCCGATCCGCTCATGAGGGCCGGCATGCCACCAAACAAGCTGCTGGCGTAAGGCGTCGGGTGCAGGTCGCCCATGCCGATGTACTCGCCGCCGATGATGACGATCTTGTCGCGCAAGGCCTTCACTTGCGGCCTCTGCAGCGCATCCGGAGCCAGCAGATCACGCATCGATATCCGCTGGATGGTGCCGGGTGGGCCGGCGAAACTGATCGCCAGCGGTTCGCCTCCCGCCTTGACTTCCTGCCCGGCCAGAAGCCAGCCTGGGTCGTCGAGATTGGCCTTTGCCGCGCGCAGGGCCAGCAGAGGCCCGAGTGAGAAGCGCGGCAAGGATGTTGAATCAACACCCGGCGCCAACCTAAGCACGGGCGTCATGGTAAAGGAGCGCACGGCGCTGTCTCCATCGGAATCCAATCCGGCCAAAGACAGGTGCGACCTCAGGTCAAGGTCCGGCATGGACATGAGGTAGTCGGCGCTGGGCAGCAGGAAGTCGTCATAGCCTTCGGGCGATCGGGTGCGCGTGCAGACCTGGATCAACTGCCCGCTGCCGATTTCCACGCGAAAACTGTGGTCGTAGGAAGGCGCATTGGACGGCTGGAACAGGCCATTCTTCCCCAGCCAGGTCTCCGGGCTGATGGAAAAGAGAAAGTCCAGCCCCACCATGGCGGCCCCGGCTTGCCGGGCTGTTCTGGAGGCGCGCGCGATGTGTGGTGTCCAGAAGACCAGCGGGTCCTTGCGGTAGTCGTTCAGGGTTGGTTCATCGATTACGACCAGCACGGCGTGCGTCGGCTCGTAGCGCTTTCCGGCCAGGCGATGCCAGAGATCATGAAACACAAGGTCGGAGGGAACGAACGCCCCGAGGGCATTGGCGATTTCCACCGCGGCAAGCGCCACAACAACCAGGGCGACCTTCGTCGCTTCGCCGCGGGTCAGACGAAGCTTGCGACCGAGTTTCTTCATCATCGGTGACCGCCGCTCCTCAACTCGACCAGAAAGTCCCCGCCTGCTTCGTGACCGGCCACCGTGATCGGGGAATATTGAGGCTGCTGGGGAAATTCACGACTTACCGCCGTACGCACATCGTCATGCAGGCGCCGTCCTGTAGTCACGTCCCGAACCTGCGCCAGGGCATCGAGAAAGTGGTGCGCAAAAATGGAATGGCCGTCACGCCCCTGGTCGGCGACCGGTTCGTCGCCTCCCGAGGAG
>CAIZKA010000385.1 GCA_903933395.1 uncultured beta proteobacterium
CTTTTCGCCGTGGAATTCGGGCGTGATGCGCATGTGCCCGCGCAGCCAGCGCAGCAGCGGATTCTTTTCGAGGTCGGGTTGTGATTCGGCGAAGATGATCATCTTGATGCCGGTGACGACCAGGAAGGCGCCGAAGACGTAAAGGATCCAGGCGAACTGCTGCACCAGCCAGACGCCGGCGAAGATCATGCCGGCGCGCATGACGATGGCGCCGATCACGCCGTAAAGCAGCACGCGGCGCTGCAGTTCGGGCGGCACGGCGAAGTAGCTGAAGATCATGACGAAGACGAACATGTTGTCCACCGACAGCGACTGCTCGATCAGGTAGCCGGCGAGGAATTCCAGCGTCTTGGTGCGCGCCACCTCGGCGCCCTGGGTATCGTTCAGATACCACCAGAGCAGGCCGGCGAAGGCCAGCGCGAGGCTGACCCAGACGGCGACCCAGGCGCCCGCTTCCTTGACGGAAACCTTGTGCGCCTTGCGCCCGCCGAAGACGAACAGGTCGAGCGCCAGCATGGCCAGCACGAAAATGATGAAGCCGGCCCACATCGGGCCGGTGGCGAAGGTGACTGCGGTGTCGGTCATGCCATGCCTCCCGGTTGGCCGCGGACCATGGCCAGGACGCGGCCCATGTCGAGGCTTTCGGCCTGTTGGCGGATCTGCGGCAGGTACTGGGACTGCATCTGTTTGGCGGGTTCCAGCAGGTTCTGGAATGTGTCGCGCAGCATGGCCGTGCTCATGGTCCGGCCGCCGCCGTAGTAGCGCCTGGCGACCTGCCCCAGCGCGTAGGTGGTGGCGAAGGAGAAGGCCATGCCGGTGGCGGCGCTGCCCAGCTTGCCGATGGTTTTGCCGGCGACCTTGCCGAGCAGCCCGCCGAGCAGCTTGCGGCCGAACTGTTCGAGGTACTGGGAGGTGAGGCCGACGCCGGCGGCGGCGATGAATTCCTTGATGTGGCCCTGGTCGAGTTCGACGCCGTGGGACTTGCCGATGCCGTAGACCATCTTGACCTGCAGCGGGATGATGGCCATCGAGGCCCAGGATTGCGGCAGCAGTTCCAGGGCGCCATTCAATATGGAGTAGTTGAGGATGGATTTGTCCAGCTCTGCGGCGGAAACCGAGGGCACCGCGGCGACCACCGGGCCGGCGGCGGCTTTTGCTGCGGCAGCCGGCGGCACGGCCGATTCCATTTCGCCGACCAGGGTGTCGATTTCGTTTTCGACGACGTCGGTGACGGCGCTGTCGAGCTTGAGCAGCGCTTTCAATTCGTTCAGGAAGCGCCGTTCGGCGTCGCACAGGCGGCCGTCGGCCTCGCAGACGCAGACCGCCATTTCATAGGCGAGCTGGCGCTGGCCGGCGTCGGTCAGCGCGGCAGCGGCCGAGGCGAGGCTGGTGCGCTTGAGGAGCACGTCCTGGTAGAGGCCGGCGAGGTCGATCCCGCCTGCGGCATCGGCAAGGGAAGCGGCGATGCGGCGGACTTCTTCGCGCTCCCCTTCGTCCTTGATGCCGTCGGCGAACGCGGCATACAGGGCGATGGCGAGGATGGACTTCTGCTCTTCGGGCTTCATGGTTACGGTAATTCCAGTTCAGATAAGTCGGTCATGGCAGGACGGTGACGATGGTCACCTTGACCTCGCCCTTGGGGTCTTTGGCGAGGACGAAGCCGACACGGTCGGCGTCCTTGAGGTATTCGTGCCGTTCGGCGTCGGGTGCTGCGGACAGCAGGTTCTGGCGGTAGCCCTGCGCGGCGAAGCCCTTGACGTAGTAATCGAGCACCGTGGCGTAGTCGGCCACGCCTTCGTAGCGGACGGTGATTTCGCGCCCTTCGCGGTGCCAGTAGTCGCGCGCCAGGCCGGGATAGCGGGCCACCGGCCCGACGTCGGTGCCGGAGACATCGCGGCGCGGCTGCTCGGCCTTCAGCGCCGGCACGATCTCGCCGAGCTTTTCGCGCATGCCGGGGACGACGACTTCGACCTGCCCCACCGCCGCGCGCGTG
This sequence comes from uncultured beta proteobacterium, assembly GCA_903933395.1. Lineage (GTDB taxonomy): Bacteria > Pseudomonadota > Gammaproteobacteria > Burkholderiales > Rhodocyclaceae > Sulfuritalea. The sequence goes on from CAIZKA010000385.1 coordinate 1,994, forward strand.
GCCTCGCGCAGGACATCGGGCGCCGCATCCGACAGGTTGCGCGCCTGGCCCCACAGCGCGCCGACCAGGGCGACGGCGGCCCAGGCCGTCAGCCCAAGCAGCACCAGAAAGCCGACGCCGGCGGCGATCCAGGTCGAACGGCGCACCTGCAGGATCGCGGGGAAGAGGGCGGCGGCGTAACCGAGGAGACCCAATTTGCTCATGGCGATTCGATCAATCCGTGCCCATCGCCGCGACGGCATCGCGCGCGGCATCGGCTTCGGCGGTATCGCGGCCGAACAGGCGCTGGTGCGGGTGCTCGCGCAAACGGTCGAGGCGACGCACCACCGCGCGCTCGGTGCGCTCGGCGGCACGATCAATGGCGACGTAGAGATCGGCCTCGGTGTCCTCGATCACCACGTTGGCGGTGCCGGGGAAGGGGACCTGGATGCGGCAGCGCTTGTCCTTGCCGCCGCGCGGGCCGTTGATGTCGAACAGGCGCACGGTCACGGCGCGGACATCGTGGTTGGCCCAGCCAAGGGCAAACTGCAGGCGCCGCAGGGTGTGCTCGCGCAATCCTTCCGTCAGGTCGAATCCCCTGGCCTTGATGTCGATACGCATGAAGCTTGCTCCTTTCGGGTTGTGAACGTGGCGAATGCTAGGCCCCGGAAACATATCGAACAAGTCGATTCTTTTGAGATAACACATCGAGAAGTTCGATGTTATTCTGTGCCTGCAGGCACGGTGGCCGGCATGGACCCAGGGGGCAGGACGATGGCGGCGCTCAACTTCAAGCACTTGCGGTATTTCTGGATGGTCGCCAAGACCGGCAGCATCGCGCGCGCCGCGGAGCAGTTGCACCTGACGCCGCACTCGATCAGCGGCCAGTTGCGCGAATTCGAGGCGGCGCTGGGCGTGGAGCTGTTCCGCCGCGTCGGCCGCAACCTGGAAACCACCGATGCCGGACGCAGCATCGTCAGCTACGCGGAGGAGATCTTCACCGTCGCCGACGAGTTGCAGGAGGTCTTGCGCGGCCAGCAGACCAAGAAGTCGCTGCCGTTCCGGGTCGGCATCGCCGATTCGGTGTCGAAGTCGGTGGCCTACCGGCTGGTGGCTCCGGCGCTCGGGCTCGACGAGCCGGTGCGCCTGATCTGCCGCGAGGGGCGCCTGGCGACGCTTTTGGCCGACCTGGCCATCCACCGGCTGGACCTGATCATCGCCGACCGGCCGATGCCGACCAATCTGAACGTGCGCGGCTACAGCCACCTGCTGGGCGAGAGCGGCCTGACCGTGTTCGGCACCCGCGCCCTGGTAAAGAAACTGTCGGGCAGCTTTCCCGCCCTGCTCGACAACGCGCCCTTCCTGCTGCCGGGGGAGGACGTGGCGATCCGGCCGAAGCTGCTGCAGTGGCTCGATGCCAAGGGCGTGCGGCCGCGGATCGTCGGCGAGTTCGATGACAGCGCGC
>CAIZKA010000386.1 GCA_903933395.1 uncultured beta proteobacterium
AAAGGCCTCGACGATCTGCCGCGGCTTCAGCGGCGCACCCCTGGCCTCGGCTTCGAAAGCGTCCAGCGCAGCGATGCGCTGCTCGTTGAGCCAGGTCAGGCGGCGGCGGAAGACGGCCTCGATCAGCGCCTCCTTCGAGCCAAAGTGGTAATTCACCGCGGCGAGGTTGGCCTGTGCCGCGGCGGTGATCATGCGCAGCGTGGTGGCCTCCAGGCCATGCTGCACCAGGAGCTTTTCGGCGGCGTCGAGAATGCGCGAACGGGTATCGGTTTCCACGGGCGAGGGACCTCAGGCAAACGTTGGTTTCAAACAAACGTTTTAATCCTGACATCTGCAGGCAGCGCCGTCAAGAGGAAGTACTCTAAAAATGCCCCTGCGGAGTGGGCTAAGCCCGCAAACGACGCGGGCAAAGCCACTCCGGATAATTTCGCTCCTGCGGAGTCGGCCGGAGCCGACCCGACTTACGATTTGGAGCGGCGCCCGCCGTCGAGCCGGCGCCACTTACCGGGAGGCCTGGCCTTGTCCACCGCTGCCTTGGGCTTGGGCACCAGCATGTTGCGCCCCGGGCTCTTGAGGAATGCCCTATGCGCCTGGATCGCCGCACTGACCAGCTCCGTCGGCAAGCGGATGGCAAGGCCGTCAGCCTTCGGCGTGTAGCCGGCAAGCTCCTGCCGTATGGCGAGCAGGCGCTCAGGCGTTTCGGCTTTTTTCTTGTAACGCACGCCGGCCATCAATTCCAGCGCCTCGGGCGTCAGCGTGTAGCCGCCCGCCGCCTCGCCGATCAGGCCGTGCGTGGAAAGCCGCAGAAACGCCGCGGCCATATCCACGTCGAGAGGAATCGAACCGTGCAGCAGGTCTGCCGCCGCCATGATTTCCGCGAGTTCTGCCGGCCGTCGCTTGGAAGCGAGCGCCGTGGCCAACAGCAGGAGTAGGTCCACTTCGTGGATAGGGTGCATAAAGACCTTTGAATTAGGTGAAGCAGGTGCCAACAAGCGACCTTAACCGGAAACAATCACCGCCGGCTCGATCGACACCGGAAAATTCACCGAGTTGGCGATGAAGCACAGGCGATGCGCTTCCTCGTGCAACGCCGTCGCGAGTGCCGCATCGCTGCCGGCCGCCAGGGTCGCCACCGGTCGCAGCACGGCTTGAGTAAAGCGCCCGCCGCCGCCGGCATCCTCCACCATCGTCCCCGCCGCATCGTCACGGTAGGCCAGCACCGTGATCTTCGCCTGCCCGCAAAGGTGCAGATACCACAGCATGTGGCAGGACGACAGCGAGCCGATCAGCAGGTCCTCGGGATTCCAGCGCGTGGCGTCGCCGCGAAACGCCGGATCGGACGACCCGGCCAGGTCCGGCCGGCCCGCGGCGGAAATTACATGATCGCGCGAGTAGGCCCGATAGTTTGCAGTGCCTTCTCCGAGGTTTCCGGTCCATTCGGTACGGGTGGAATAACTGTGCTGCTTGTCGTGGGACATGGCAAGGCCCTCAGGTTCGGCTATCGGAAAATGGCGGTCTGGCCGCGGCGAGACGACACCCGACCATAGTCCGCAATATTGATGACGATGACCCGGACGCCGGGAGCATGCTGAACCCCTTCATCCAGCCCCGCAGGATAAATGATCGGGATCGGAAGCGGTGGCCAGGCTGCGGGTCTGGACTCAAGCGACGGAATTCGGGTAGATTGACCGCGTGATTCCGGTCGCTGCGACCCGGAACCGACAGAGGCGGGAAAAATGAAAAAGTCATTGATCGTGCTGATGCTGCTGGCAGCGCAAGGCGCCATGGCCCAGGGCCGCCTGCCCCCGTGTTCCGAGGCGGCCAAGGCGCCCTGGAGCAACTGCTCCGGACAAGAGACCGGGCCGGGCGGTGAAAAATACGTTGGCGACTTCCTCAA
>CAIZKA010000387.1 GCA_903933395.1 uncultured beta proteobacterium
GCAACCCCGCAACGCATTCGCTGGTTTGTCCCTGGCCGGTCTCCGGGCTTGGAAGTCTTGGTTCATCGCCTTCCCGGGAGTGACCCAGTGGCTTCCTGATGAACCCGCACTTCCTTACCGTTGCGGGGGCAGCGCCGGAATTGACTGTTGAGGTCTCACCGGCTTCCCGTTTCACCCGGCACGGAAAACCATGCGCGGGCACCACGAACGGCAGTGAGTATAGCAAAGCCATGTCCCGCCCCCGGGAATTCGGCCTGCGAACTGAATTTGGAGGACTTATTTATCCATCAGGCAGGCTGTTCATGCCGGCAGGCTGCTTTTGAGGCGAGACTTGATAATGGTCAAGGAGACGGTAGCTTTGAGGGGGCATTCTGACGACCATTGCACCAGGAAGGTTTTTCGCTCACGCAGTACCGGACTACTCAGGGATCACTCAAAAGGAGAGAAGGATGAAACGGAAGTTACTCGGATTGTTTGCTGTTTCTGCCATTGCCGGCGCCATGGGCAGTGTTTTCGCGCAAGAGGCTGCACCGGCGCTGACCGCTGCCGAAAAGGAAACGGCGAAGAAGATCTACTTCGAGCGCTGCGCGGGCTGCCACGGTGTACTGCGCAAGGGCGCCACCGGCAAGAACCTCGAACCGCATTGGACCAAGACCGACAAGGAAGGCGTGAAGACCGAGGGCGGTACGGTCAAACTCGGCCAGAATCGTCTGGAAAAGATCATCGGCTACGGCACCGACGGCGGCATGGTGAACTTCGACGACATCCTGACCAAGGACGAGATCGCCCTGATGGCCAAGTACATCCAGAATGTTCCGGATGTACCGCCCGAGTACAGCTTCAAGGACACCATGGACTCATGGAAGGTCATCGTGCCGGTCAAGGATCGCCCGACCAAGCAGATGAACAAGTACAACCTGAAGAACATGTTCTCGGTGACGCTGCGCGATACCGGCGAAGTGGCCCTGATCGACGGCGATACCAAGGAAATCCGCAGCATCGTCAAGACCGGCTACGCGGTGCACATCTCGCGTCTGTCGAAGTCCGGCCGCTACGTGTACGTCATCGGCCGCGACGGCCGTCTGTCACTGATCGACCTCTGGATGGAGAAGCCCGGCGTCGTGGCGGAACTGAAGATCGGTTTCGATGCCCGTTCTGTGGATACCTCGAAGTTCAAGGGCTTTGAAGACAAGTACGCGATTGCCGGTTCCTACTGGCCGCCCCAGTACGTGATCATGGATGGCGATACCCTGAAGCCGCTCAAGGTGGTTTCCACCCGCGGCATGACGGTCGATGGCGAATATCACCCCGAGCCGCGTGTGGCCTCGATTGTTGCATCCGAGATCAAGCCGGAGTGGGTGGTCAACATCAAGGAAACCGGCCAGATCCTGCTGGTGGATTACTCCGACATCAAGAACCTGAAGACCACCACGATCCCCTCGGCCAAGTTCCTGCATGACGGCGGCTTCGATGCGTCCAAGCGTTACTTCCTGGTTGCCGCCAATGCGTCGAACAAGATCGCCGCAGTGGATCTCAAGACCGGCAAGCTGGCCGCCCTGGTCGATACGGCGAAGATTCCGCATCCGGGCCGTGGCGCCAATTTCGTGCATCCGAAGTTCGGTCCGGTCTGGGCCACGGGCCACCTTGGCGCCGATGTTGTGACGTTGATCAGCACGCCGTCGGAAAAGAAGGAGTTCGCCAAGTACAAGGAGTTCAACTGGAAGGTCGTCCAGGAAATGAAGCACGTTCCGGGCAACCTGTTCGTCAAGACCCATCCGAAGTCCAAGCATTTCTGGGCCGATGCGCCGCAGAATCCGGACAAGGAACTCGCCGAATCCGTCGCGGTGTGGGACATGGCTGACCTGTCGAAGCCGAAGAAGATCATCAACGTAGCCAAGGATTCCGGCCTGCCGGTGACCAAGGCAACCCGCCGTGCCGTGCATCCGGAATACAGTGCGGATGGTGGCGAAGTGTGGATCTCGTTGTGGGGCGGCAAGACCGACCAGTCGGCGATCGTGGTGTATGACGACAAGACGCTTGCCCTGAAGAAGGTGATCACCGATCCGAAGATGATCACCCCGACCGGCAAGTTCAACGTCTACAACACGCAGCACGACATTTATTGATCGAAACTTGATCGGTAGCAAGGATAAGGGGGCGTAAGCCCCCTTATCATGTAGGTGTTTTGAAATTACTGACGAAATAGGGGAAAGCGTCATGGCAGAAAAAGAAAAGTCCGGGCTGGTGGCCATGCTGACGCGACCGAGCGCAAAGTATTCGCTGCTGGCTCTGCTGGTTGCCGGATTCTTTTCCGGCATCTTCTTCTGGGGTGGTTTCAATACCGGAATGGAAGCCACCAACACCCTCGAGTTCTGCATCGGCTGTCACGAGATGCGCGACAACGTCTATGTCGAGTACAAGAAGACCATCCATTACAGCAACCGGACCGGAGTGCGTGCCGTCTGTTCCGATTGCCACGTGCCGAAGGACTGGACGCACAAGATGATCCGCAAGATCCAGGCGAGCAAGGAAGTCTGGGGCAAGATTACCGGCGTCATCGACACGCCCGAGAAGTTCGCCGAGCATCGGCTGAAGATGGCCGAGAGCGAATGGGCGCGCATGAAGGCCAGCGACTCGCGCGAATGCCGCAACTGCCACAGCTTCGATGCCATGGATGTCGAAAAGCAGAAGCTGCGCGGTTCGAAGATGCACAAAATCGGCATCGCCGAAAAGAAGACCTGTATCGACTGTCACAAGGGCATCGCCCACATGAAGCCCAAGGGCATGAAGGAAGACGAGGACGAATGAGTCATCGTTTCCGCACGGTCCTGCGTTAATCCCTATTCGTAGTCCTCGAAAGGAGCATCAAATGAGCAAGTCCATCGCTTCCACCGTTGTTGCTGCAGCACTGTTTGCACTCGGTTCCCAGGCAGCCATCGCCGCACCCGACTGGAGCAAGGTCGCCAAGCGCGACATCAATGTCTTCCACGCCGGCGCCACGCCGATCGAATGGATGACCAAGAAGTCGGATCACAGCGGTTCCGCGGGCATGCGCAAGGGTGAGACCTGTATCGGCTGCCACGAGGAAAAGGGCACTTTGAACTTCAACTTCAAGCGCCTTGCCGACAAGGAACTGGAGCCCAAGGGTGCGCCCAAGACCATGATGTTCCCGGTCAGCGTGCAGGCGGCCTATGATGCGGCAAACCTCTATATCCGCCTGACTTTCAAGGCTCCGGCGGGCGGTGCCGACAAGGGCGACAAGGACAATGAGCTCAAGGCGACCCTCCTGTTCGCCGATGCGAAGGTACCCCAGGGCGATCAGTACGGCTGCTGGCAGAGCTGCCACACCGACGCGCGGACCATGCCGGGTGCCGCCGACGACAAGAAGACCAAGTACACCCCGGCCGGCGCCTACGAACTGGTGCAGTGGGCGAGCAAGGGCAACAAGGTTTCGGACGGCAGCGTCACCACGGAACGCAAGATGACCGGCGGCACCTCCGGCGCCAAGGCCGAGGCCGTCAAGAGCGGCGACAGCTACACCATTACCTACACCGTCAAGAATCCCGGCGAGGGCAAGGTCGTGCCCTTCGGCATTGCGATCCATGCCGACAACGCCAGCGGCCGCTTCCATCATGTGTCGCTGGGCTACAAGCTCGGCATCGGCGCGGACGGCGACGTGAAGGCCACCAAGCAGTAATTCCCGATAGAGTCCGGAGATGTCAGTCGCCGGCCTTTTCCTGAAACGAGTGCCAGGGCTCCTGGCGCTCGTTTCCGTTTGTGCGCTCGCGCAGCAAACGGTCGAGGTGACGATACAGGACTACAAGTTCCAGCCGGCCGAAGCAAGAATCAAGGCGGGGGATACGGTGAAATGGACCAACCGCGAGAAGCGCACCAGCCACTCGGTGCTGTTCCCCGCCGAGAACGGCCTCGAGTCGGAACGGCTGTTTCCGGATGAATCCTGGCAGCGCACTTTCGCGCAGCCAGGCGCCTACAGCTACCGCTGCGGCCCCCACGAGGAAATGAAGGGGCGGGTCCTTGTCGAATAGCCCGAAAATCCTTGTCGCAATGGCGTCGCTGCTGTTGGCGTGTCCGGCCCTGCCGGCGGCGGCGGAACCGTCCGCGGCGCGGCAGAAGGAATTGATCCACCTGGTGCGCCAGGATTGCGGTTCCTGCCATGGCATGACATTGCAAGGCGGACTCGGCCCGGCACTGCTGCCGGCGACGTTGGCCGGCAAGCCGGCCGAAAGCCTGGTGGCCACCATCATCGGCGGCCGTCCGGGGACGCCGATGCCGCCCTGGCACCAATTCGTCGCCGAAGACGAGGCACAGTGGATCGTGGCCAGACTGATGACGGGATTTCCCCAATGAAGCGCGCACTACAGTTGCTGCTGCCCGGTCTACTGGCGCTGCTGCTTGTCGCCTGTGCCGGCACATCCGTGCGCGGCACCGGCGACCTCGGTCTGGTCATCGAGCGCGCCGCCGGCCATGTCGCGCTGGTCAACACCTCTTTCCGTTCCGCCTATGCGCGCATCGGCGGGCTCGGCGACCTGTCGCACGCCTCGGTGGTGTATTCGCGCGATGCCCGCTATGCCTATGTCTTCGGCCGCGACGGCGGGCTGACCAAAATCGACCTGCTCGAAGCGCGCATCGACAAGCGTGTCATGCAGTCGGGCAATGCCATCGGCGGTTCGATCTCGCAGGACGGGCGCATCGTCGTGGCGCAGAACTACACGCCGGGCGGGATCAAGGCCTTCGATGCCGAGACCCTCGAACTATTGTCCGAGGTTCCCGCCGAGTACGCGCCGGGCCAATTCTCCAAGGTGGTCGGCCTCGCCGACGTTCCGGGCAACAAGTTTGCCTACGCGCTGTTCGACGGCGGCGAAATATGGGTCAGCGATTTCACCGATCCGAAGAAGCCGGTGACAACGCGCTACCCGGCGGGTCTGCAGCCCTATGACGGGCTGGTGACGCCCGACGGGCGCTACTACCTCGCCGGTCTGTTCGGCGAGGACGGCATCGCGCTGCTCGACCTCTGGCAGCCGGAAAAGGGTGCACGCAAGATCCTCGAAAAATACGGCCGCGGCGAGGAAAAGCTGCCGGTGTTCAAGATGCCGCACCTGCGCGGCTGGTCGGTTGCGGCGGGCCGCGCCTGGCTGCCGGCGATCGGCCGCCATGAAGTGCTGGTGGCTGACGCGAGTACCTGGAAGGAGACCGGCCGCGTCGCGGTCAAGGGCCAGCCGGTTTTCGTCATGGCCAGTCCCGACGGGCGCCAGATCTGGGTGAACTTCGCCTTCCCCGATAACGGCTGGGTGCAGGTCATCGACACCCTCAGCGGCCAGGTGGTGCAGACCCTGCAGCCGGGCAAGGCGGTGCTGCACATGGAATTCACGCCGCGCGGCGAGGCCGTCTGGATCTCGGCGCGCGACGACAACCGCGTCGTGATCTACGATACGCGGAACTTCGCCAGGCTGGGCGAGATTCCCGTCGATGCGCCGTCCGGCATCTTCTTCACCAGCCGCGCCGCACGCATCGGATTCTGATCATGGACTCGCCCTATACGCCACTCGAATATTCGCTGCTCAACGTCTGGCAGCGCGACTTTCCCATCGTCGCCCACCCATTTGCCGAGGTCGGATTGAAAGTCGGCGCTGACGAGACGGCGGTTCTCGCCACGCTGCGCCGCCTGCAGGCGCGCGGCGCCATCAGTCGCGTCGGTGCCGTATTCGCGCCGCGCCGCATCGGCGCCTCGACGCTCGCAGCGCTCGCCGCGCCGCCGGAACGCATCGAGGAAATCGCCGCGCTGGTCAGCGCACGGCCGGAAGTGAACCACAACTACCAGCGCGAACACCGCTACAACCTCTGGTTCGTCGCCACCGCTGCCGACCAGCCGGCGCTGGCCGCCGTTCTGACAGCGATCGAGCGCGACACCGGTTGCCCGGTGATAGCGCTGCCGCTGGAGAATGAATTCCACATCGATCTCGGCTTCGACCTCGTTTCGGGCCACAAGTCCGTCGCACCGGTCGCCAGCGTTTCGGCGCGCCAGCCCGATGACGAGGAAAAGCGCCTGATCGCGGCGCTGCAGCCGGGGCTGGAGATCATGCCGCGGCCCTTCCGCCAGCTCGGCGAAACCCTGTACATGGAGGAGGACGAGGTGTTGGCGCGCATCGCCGCCATGATCCATGACGGCATGATCAAGCGCTTCGGCGTCGTCGTGCGCCATCACGAACTGGGCTACCGGTCCAATGCCATGGTCGTGTTTGACCTGGCGGACGAGGTGGTCGATGGCATCGGCGCACTGCTCGCGGCCGAGCCCGGCGTAACGCTCTGCTACCGGCGCCGGCGCAGCCTGCCCGACTGGCCCTACAACCTTTACTGCATGGTGCACGGCCGTTCGCGCGAAGAGGCCCGGCCGGTGATCGAGCGGCTTGCTTCGATCGTCGGCGCTCCTGCGACGGCCTTGTTCTCGACGCGCCGCTTCAAGCAGAGCGGCGCGCGCTATTTTTCCGATCGGGTGGCGGATCAACGCCTGGGCGACTCCGGGCATGCCTGATCGTGTCGGCGAGACGGCGGCAAGCGACGCGATCGACCGCCGCATCATCAATGCGCTGCAGGGCGACTTTCCGCTGGTGGCCGAGCCCTATCGCGAGGTTGCCGACGCCCTGGGGCTAAGCGAAGGCGAACTGCTGCAGCGGCTCGACGCGATGCTCGAACGCAAGGTTCTGACGCGCTTCGGGCCGATGTTCCAGATCGAGCGCGCCGGCGGTGCTTTCGTCCTGGCCGCGATGAAGGTGACGGAGGCCGACTTCGATCGCATCGCGGCGCAGGTCAATGCTTTCCCCGAGGTGGCCCACAACTACCGCCGCGAGCACGCCCTCAACATGTGGTTCGTGCTGGCGACAGCCACGCCCGAGGGCATCGCCCGGACCGTGGCGGCGATCGAGGCGGCGACCGGCCTGCCGGTGTTCCCCTTCCCCAAGGAGCGCGAATACTTCGTGGAGATGAAACTCCATGCCTGAGATGGTCAAGCCCCAACTCGATGCCCTCGACCGGCGCCTGATCGTCGCCACCCAGGCCGGGCTGCCACGTGTGTCGCGGCCCTACGAGGCCGTCGGCGGCGAACTCGGCATCGGTGGCGATGAAGTCATCGCCCGCCTGCGGCGCATGCTGGAAACCGGCGTCATCCGTCGCATCGGCGCCGTGCCGAATCATTACGCCATTGGCTACACGGCCAACGGCATGTCGGTGTGGGATGTCGATGACGCCCGCATCGACGAACTCGGCGCGCAGGTCGGCGCCCTTGTCTTCGTTACTCACTGCTACCGGCGCCCGCGCCGCCTGCCCGACTGGCCCTACAACCTGTTTGCCATGGTGCATAGCCAGAATCGCGACGAAGTCGCCGCCCGCGTCGGCGAGATTGCCGCCCTGCTGGGCGACGCCTGCCGCACGCACGACATCCTCTACAGCACCGCGATCCTCAAGAAAACAGGACTCCGCATCGCGGGCTGAAACGTCCGGCTACTGCTGCTCCTGAAGCGTGGTGATGTAGGCCAGGATGTCCTGCATGTCCTCTTCTTTGAGCTTGTTGATCAGGCCGCCGGCTCCTTCCTCGTCGTGCGGTCGATCACCCTTGACGTATTTGTCCATTTGCCGCTTCAGGTAACTCGTATATTGGCCGACCAGCATCGGGAACATGCCGCGACCCATGCCGGCCTTGCCGTGGCAGGAGGCGCACTGCTTCTGGTAGATCGCTTCGCCGTTGGCAAGATTGCCGGCTACGCGAGGAATGATCATGACCCGCTCCGTCAGCGTCAGGCGCGTGAGCGCGTCGTCGCTGTCCTTGAATACCGGCCACTTGGTTGGCAGTTCGATCGAGGCCAGGTAGGCGGCGACATCCTTGATGTCTTCATCGGGAAGTTCGCGTTCCTGGGTGTAGGGGTACATCGGTATATTCACGCGCGTGCGGGCGCGGAATGCCTTGAGTTGTGACTCGAGATACTTGACGCCCTGTCCGGCGAGGCGGGGATATTCGCCGCGCGAACCGCCCTGGCCGAACTCGCCGTGGCAACCGGCACAGACACTATTGATCTCCTTGCCCTTCTCCAGGTTCAAGGCGTGACCGGGGGCACTGAGGCAGAGCGCCAAAAGTGCGACAGAAAGGGAATATCTCATTGCGGATTTGTCCGTGAATCCGTAGGTGTGGCCCATTGTCGCAGGGGATCACCGGGTGTTTCCTTGATCTGTGTTGGATAATCCGCCGATGGTCGATTCCCGGGTGTGCGCCGGGGCCGGTGTGCACCGCGCTTAGTGCCCGGTATCGAAGCGAACGGGCACGGCGATACGCTGTCCATCGGTTTCGACCATCACCGTGGCCACCCAGGCCATGCTGCGGAAACGCAGACCGGCAGCGAAGTTTCACCGGCACAACGTCCGGCGGTGGTGATGGCGAGTTTGCTGCGGTAGTAGCCCATGTTCATGCGCGCGCCGGCGAAGTCGACCTCGACCTTTTCCGGCCGTGGGGTAATCGAGAATTCCAGATGTCTGTCGCCGGGGACTGTCGCCGGGCAGGCGCGCTTGTACAAGTCGCAGCCGGGTTCCACGACACCGATGAGATCCGCCTTGGGCAGCAGCAGCGGTGAATAGTGCTTTCCCAGGAAGGCAATTCCCATCAAGGCAGCAATCATCGCCAGATTCACCACCCATGATTTTCTGAATCTCGATGCCATATTTTGTTGCGGTGCTTATACAGTCATTTGGACATCCGATCCGGGTTGAGACTTGGGGATTCCGGGCAGTTGATCCATGTCAATTTTATGGCGGCGGCTTGGGCGTCTAATGTGCGACATATTGTCGCAATGGCGAATTATCGCGGCCATGCGCGGAGATTGGCAGGCATTGAAAGCAGTGAAATCGGAGTATCAACCGGAATGGGAGCGTCAAATATGAAACAGTTAAACAAGCAAGGCACCGCACTGCTGCTGGCAGCCGGGATGGGGTTGGCGGCGACCGCCTGGTCGGCCGAAAGCCTGCAGGATGTGCTGAAGGAGCGGGGCTTGAGCCAGCAGGATCTGCTGGCTGCGGCCAAGACCTACGTGCCGACCGGCAAGCGCGACGAATTCGTCACCTTCAGCTCGGGCGGTCAGTCGGGCCAGGTCATCGTCTATGGCATTCCCTCGATGCGCATCCTCAAGTACATCGGCGTGTTCACTCCGGAACCCTGGCAGGGCTACGGCTTTGACGAAAGTTCGAAGAAGGTTCTGGCCGGCGGCCGCATCGACGGCAAGGACATCACCTGGGGCGACACCCACCACCCGGCAATCTCGGAGACCAACGGCGAGTACGACGGCCAGTTCCTCTTCATCAACGACAAGGCCAATCCGCGCCTCGCCGTGATCGATCTGCGCGATTTCGAAACCAAGCAGATCGTCGTCAATCCGATCTTCAAGTCCGAGCACGGCGGCGCCTTCGTCACGACGA
>CAIZKA010000388.1 GCA_903933395.1 uncultured beta proteobacterium
ACCAAACTGGCCTGGGATGGCATCGACCAGCCGCTCGATACCGGCAACTGGCCGCTGATTGCGCCTTCGCCGCTGCCCTACGTCGCAGGCAGTTCGCAAGTGCCGCGCGAGATGACGCGTGCCGACATGGACAAGGTCAGGGACGATTTCGTTGCCGCCACGCGCCGTGCCGCCAGCGCCGACTTTGACATGGTGGAATTCCACGCCGCCCACGGCTACCTCATGTCGTCCTTCATTTCGCCGCTGACCAACCGGCGCGCGGACGAATACGGCGGCAGCCTGGAAAACCGCTGCCGCTATCCGCTGGAGGTGTTCAAGGCCATGCGCGAGGTCTGGCCGGAAGACAAGCCCATGTCGGTGCGCATCTCCGCACACGACTGGGTACCCGGCGGCATCACCCCCGACGCTGCCGTCGAGGTGGCCCGCCTGTTCAAGGAGGCCGGTGCCGACATCATCCATGTCTCGTCGGGCCAGGTCAGCAAGGACGAAGCGCCGGTGTACGGACGCATGTTCCAGGTGCCGTTTTCCGACCAGGTCCGCAACGAACTGGATGTGCCGACCATCGCGGTGGGCAATATCTTCGAGGCCGATCACGTCAATACCATCATCGCTGCCGGTCGCGCCGACCTCTGCGCGCTGGCGCGGCCGCACCTGGCCGATCCTGCGTGGACGCTGCATGCGGCGGCCGAGCAGGGCGTCAAGGACGTTTTCTGGCCGACGCCGTATCTGGGCGGCAAGGTCCAGTTGGAACGCAATCTCGAGCGTGCGGCGCAGCTCGCACTGATCGCCTGAATATCCCGCGGAGGACTGAACAATGAAACACCTCGCAGGCAAGACCCACCAGTTGCCGGGCAACCGGCAGTCCTTGCAGACCTATCAGGCGAGCCATTTCAGTTATCGCATGGAGGGCAGCGTGGCACTGGTCACGCTCAACCGTCCCGAGCGCAAGAATCCGCTGACCTTCGATTCCTATGCCGAACTGCGCGACCTGTTTCGCAATCTTTTATACGCCTCTGACGTCAGGGCCGTAGTGATAAGCGGCGAGGGCGGCAATTTCTGCTCCGGCGGTGACGTGCACGACATCATCGGCCCGCTGACCGAACTCGACATGCCGGGCCTGCTCACCTTCACCCGCATGACGGGCGATGTGATCAAGGCCATGCGCGCCTGTCCGCAACCGGTGATCGCCGCCATCGACGGCATCTGCGCCGGCGCCGGCGCTTTGCTGGCACTCGGTTCCGACATGCGCCTCGGCACGGCGCGCTCGAAAACCGCCTTCCTGTTTTCGCGGGTCGGCCTCGCCGGCTGCGACATGGGCGCCTGCGCCCTGCTGCCGCGCATGATCGGCCAGGGCCGCGCCAGCGAACTCCTGATGACCGGCCGCGCCATGGGCGGCGAGGAGGGCGAACGCTGGGGTTTCTTCAACCGCCTGTGCGAACCCGATACCCTGCCCGCCGAGGCGCTGAAGTTGGCGCAGGACCTGGCTGCCGGCCCGACCTTCGCCCACGGCATGACCAAGAAGATGCTGCAGCAGGAATGGAACATGGGCGTCGACGAGGCGATTGAGGCCGAAGCCCAGGCGCAGGCGATCTGCATGGCAACGAATGACTTTCATCGCGCTTATCACGCTTTCGTCGCCAAACAAAAGCCCGTGTTCGAAGGCGACTGAACGTGGCGGATACCTCCTACCTCGACTGGCCCTTCCTCGAGCCCCACCATCGCGCCCTGGCGCTCGAACTGGAGCGCTGGGCTCGTGAAAACATCCATGACGCTCCGCATGCGCGCGGCCGGGAAACCGACGACGCCTGTGTCGCCCTGGTGCGCAAGCTGGGTGCCGCGAACTGGATCCGCTATGCCATCGGCGGCAAGGAATGGGGCGGCAGTGCGGAGACCATCGATACGCGTGCCATCTGCCTGATCCGCGAGACGCTGGCGCGCCACTCGGGTCTGGCCGACTTCGCCTTCGCCATGCAGGGCCTGGGCAGCGGCGCCATCACGCTGCAAGGGAGCGACGCACAGAAACGCCACTACCTGCCGCGCGTTGCCACGGGGTCGGCCGTCGCCGCCTTCGCGCTGTCCGAGCCGGACGCCGGTTCGGACGTCGGGGCCATGTCCTGCGCCGCGCACCCGGACGGTGACGGCTATGTCCTCAACGGCGAAAAGACCTGGATATCCAACGGCGGCATTGCGGACTTTTATGTGGTGTTCGCCCGCACCGGCGAGGCACCGGGTGTCCGCGGCATCAGCGCCTTCATCGTCGATGCGGATACGCCGGGCCTCGAAATCGCCGAGCGCATCGAAGTCATCGCACCGCACCCGCTGGCGCGGCTGCGCTTCAGCCAATGCCGCATCCCGGCCGGCCAGCGCCTGGGCGAGGCCGGACAGGGCTTCAAACTGGCGATGCGCACGCTCGACATTTTCCGCACGTCGGTAGCGGCCGCCGCGCTGGGCTTCGCCCGGCGCGCCCTCGACGAAGCGGTGCAGCGGGCCACGGCACGCAAGATGTTCGGCCACACCCTGGCCGATTTCCAGCTGACCCAGGCCAAACTGGCCGACATGGCGGCCGCCATCGATGCGTCGGCGCTGCTGGTATATCGCGCGGCATGGCTGCGCGACCAGGGACGGACGGTGACCAGGGAAGCCGCAATGGCCAAGATGGTGGCTACCGAATCCGCGCAGCAGGTGATCGATTCCGCCGTGCAGATCTTCGGCGGCATGGGCGTGGTCAGCGAGGTGCCTGTCGAGCGGCTTTACCGCGACATCCGCGCCCTGAGGATTTACGAAGGCGCCACCGAAGTGCAGAAACTGATCATCGCCCGAGAATTGTTGAAAGAAGCCGCCGCAAACGTCGCCACATGAATCAAGCCAAGGAGAATCCGTTGAAAATGAGCCAGCAGGAAGTCTTGCCGGAGTCGGACATCCAGATCCTGCAGCCCGCCGGCTGGGCTGCGCCCAGGGGCTATTCGAACGGCATCGCCGCCCGCGGCCGCACCGTGGTCATCGGCGGACAGATCGGCTGGGACAGCCAGTGCCGTTTCCACAGCAGCGATTTTGCCGAACAGGCCAGGCAAGCGCTGCAGAACATCGTCGAGATTCTTGCCGAAGCCGGCGGCAGGCCGGAACACATCATCCGCATGACCTGGTATGTGCTCGACAAGCGCGAATACCTGGCGGCCTATCCCCAGCTCGGCCGCGCCTATCGCGAAGTCATCGGGCGTACCTTCCCGGCCATGACGGCGGTGCAGGTGGCGGGGCTGATGGAAGACGCTGCGCGCGTCGAGATCGAGGCGACGGCAGTCATTCCGGATTGATGTCGACCTTGCCGGCGCTAAGCGTTGCCGCCGGAGCTAAAATGTTCGGATGAAACCCTGCAGTTCGGAATTCCTCCAGATCCGCGGCCGGCGCCTGCATGTCCGCACCTGGGGCAGCGCAACGGCGCCGTTGCTGGTGCTGCTGCACGGCTGGTGCGATGTGTCGGCCTCCTGGCAGTTCGTCGTCGATGCCATGCAAAAGGATTGGCGCATCGTGGCTCCGGACTGGCGCGGCTTCGGTCTGTCGCAATGGAACGATGACGTTTATTGGTTCCCCGATTACATCGCCGACCTCGACGCCTTGCTCCTGCACTACTCGCCGCAGGATCCGGTGCGCCTGGTCGGGCATAGCCTGGGCGGAAATGCCAGCACCTTGTACGCCGGCATCCGGCCCGACCGCATCCTGAAACTGGTCAACCTCGAGGGCTTGGGGCTGCGTCTTTACGCGCCGGAAGAGGTTGCCGATCGCTACGTCAATTGGCTGGATCAGTTGCGGGACACGCCGACCTTCCGTTCCTATCCTGACCGGAGCGCGTTTGCCGCGCGACTGCAGAAGGAGAATCCGCGCCTGTCGGAAGAGAAGGCACGCTACCTTGCGCAGTACATGGGCGAGGACGACGGGGCGGGTGGCATCCATCAGGCGGCCGATCCCTATCATCGCTGGGTCAATCCCGTCATTTACCGGGTCGAAGAGGCCATGTCGATCTGGCGGCGCGTAACCGCCCCGGTACTCTGGGTGACGGCGGATGACTCCTTCATCTTCAAGCAGTTGTTCTCGCTCGACTCGGAGGAATATCGCCGCCGTCTGGCCTGCTTTCGCGATCTGCGGGAAGTCCTGGTACAGAACTGCGGGCATAATCTGCATCATGACCAGCCGCAACAGGTGGCACAGATGATAGAGGAGTTTTTTGTCGCATGAAACCGCTTGATGCCGCGCTTAATGCCGATATGCACTGCCATTCGACGGTCTCCGACGGCCTGCTGACACCGGCCGAGGTAGTCCGCCGCGCGAAGGCGAATGGCGTGGATCTGCTGGCGTTGACCGACCACGACGAACTCGGCGGCCTGGCCGAAGCACGGGCGACCGCCGACGAGATCGATCTGCGCTTTGTCGACGGGGTCGAGATATCGATTTCCTGGGGCGACGATCAAACCGTGCATATCCTGGGTTTCGGCGTGGATCCGGGCAATGCCGAACTGCTGGAAGGACTGCATCAGGTCCGGAGCGGGCGCGACTCGCGCGCCGGGCGCATGGCGGCGGAACTGGACAAGGTCGGCATCCACGGCGCCTACGAGGGTGCGCTGCGCCATGCCGGCAATCCGGCACTGGTCAGCCGTTCGCATTTCGCCCGCTACATCGTCGAGCAGGGACACGTCAAGGACGTCAAGTCGGTGTTCGACTACTGGCTGGCCAAGGGCAAGCCGGGTTATGTCGAGCACTCCTGGGCCACGCTGGAGGATGCGCTGCGCTGGATAGTCGGCGCCGGCGGCACGGCGGTCATCGCCCATCCGGGCCGTTATCGGCTGACTGCTGCGGAACGGCGGCAATTGTTCGTCGCGTTCAAGGATCTCGGCGGGCGCGGCATCGAAGTTCTCTCCGGTTCCACGAAAGATGAAGAAGTGCGCGAGTTTTCGCGCATCGCCCGCGAGTTCGGCTTTCTGGCATCACGCGGTTCGGATTTTCACGGGCCGGGCGAAAGCTGGATCGATCTGGGCAAGATGCCCGACTTGCCCGCCGATCTGACGCCGGTCTGGACCCAACTCTGATTGCTTCGCGCTAAAGACATTCATGCCGGTCGGGCAAAGGGCCGGTAAAATTCCGCGCTTCGTCTTCAAGCTTCCGTCCCTGCATGGCCCAGCTATTCCATATTCACCCCGAACATCCCCAGCCGCGCCTGATCAAGCAGGCGGCCGAGATTGCCAGGAGCGGCGGCCTCATCGCCTTGCCTACCGACGCCGCCTACTCTCTGGCCGGCGTGGCCGGCTATGCGCCCTTGCTGGATCGCATCCGCAGCATCCGCGGTGTCGATGAGCGCCACCACTTCACCCTGATGTGTCGCGACCTGTCCGAGATCGCCACCTATGCGCGGGTCGACAACAGCCAGTATCGCCTGCTGAAGGCCACCACGCCGGGCAGCTATACCTTCATCCTGGAAGGCACCAAGGAACTGCCGCGCCGCCTGCTGCATCCCAAGCGCAAGACCATCGGCCTGCGCGTGCCCGATCATCCGCTGGCGCTGGCGCTGCTGGAGGAACTCGACGAGCCGCTGCTGACGTCGACCCTGATCCTGCCCGGTTCCGAGGCGCCGCTGGCGGATGCCGACGAAATCCGCGAGCATCTGGAAAAACTGCTCGACCTGGTGATCGATGCCGGCCAGTGCGGCACGGCGATGACGACGGTGATCAACCTGACCGGCGCCCAGCCGGAACTCGTTCGGGCTGGACAGGGCCCCCTGGCCCCGTTCGGGCTGGAATGATCCGGTCTGTTAAAATCAGTTCCTCCCATGAATTTCATCCAGACGCTGGCGATTTCCGCCCTGCCGATCATCTTTGCCATCACGCTGCACGAGGCGGCGCACGGCTACGCGGCACGGCATTTCGGCGACCCGACGGCCTGGCAGATGGGGCGCATCAGCCTGAATCCGCTGCGCCACGTCGACCTGGTGGGAACCCTGCTGGTCCCGGCGCTGATACTTCTGATTTCGTCAGGCGGCCTCTTGTTCGGCTGGGCCAAGCCGGTGCCGGTGAATTTCGGCAATTTGCGCCGGCCCAAGCAGGACATGCTCTGGGTGGCCGCGGCCGGCCCGGCGGCGAACCTCGCCATGGCGCTGGTCTGGGCTCTTGTCCTGAAGTTGTCGATCGGCAGTTCCGCATTCGGATATTCGGAGGCGCTGAAGGAAATGGCGCGCGTCGGCATCAGCATCAACGGCGTGCTGATGGTACTGAACCTGTTGCCTCTGCCACCGCTGGACGGCGGGCGTATCGCGGTCAGCCTGCTGCCGCCGCGCGCGGCATGGAAGTTTTCTCAGCTGGAACGCTGGGGTTTCCCCATACTTCTCGCATTGTTGTTCCTGGGCTGGCTGGATAACATCCTGCGGCCCTTGTTGCAGTTGTTTAACACCCTGATTCGAACCCTTTTCGGTTTTTGACATGTACGCAGAAAAAGTCCTATCCGGCATGCGCCCCACCGGGCGGCTCCACCTCGGCCACTACCATGGCGTGCTTGCCAACTGGATCAAGCTCCAGCATGAATTTCCCTGCCTGTTCTTCGTCGCCGACTGGCATGCGCTGACCACGGCCTATGACGAACCGGGGACGATCACCGAAAACGCCTACGAGATGGTCATCGACTGGCTGGCGGCGGGGGTCGATCCCTCGCAGGCGACCATATTCATCCAGTCCAAGGTGCCCGAACACGCCGAACTGCACCTGCTGCTGTCAATGATGACGCCGCTGGGCTGGCTGGAGCGCGTGCCGACCTACAAGGACCAGCAGGAGAAGCTGTCGCACAAGGATCTGACGACCTATGGCTTTCTCGGCTATCCGCTGCTGCAGGCCGCCGACATCCTCATCTATCGCGCCAACCGCGTGCCGGTGGGCGACGACCAGGTGCCCCACGTCGAATTCACGCGCGAGATCGCGCGTCGCTTCAACCACCTGTACGGCCGCGAACCGGGCTTCGAGGACAAGGCGCGCGAGGCGGTGAAGAAGCTCGGCAGCAAGCGCGCGAAACTTTATGACGAGTTGCGCACCCGCTATCAGGAAAAAGGCGAGGGCGAAGCGCTGGAACAGGCCCACGAACTTCTGAACGAGGCCCAGAGCCTTTCACTGGGCGATCGCGAGCGCCTTTTCGGCTGGCTCGAAGGCACGCGCAAGATGATCCTGGTCGAACCCGATGCGCTGCTGACCCATGCCTCGCGTATGCCGGGCCTGGACGGCCAGAAGATGTCCAAGTCCTACGGCAACACGATCACGATGCGCGAGGATGCGGATTCCGTTACGAAGAAGATACGCACCATGCAGACCGATCCGGCGCGCGTGCGTCGCACGGATGCCGGCGATCCTGACAAGTGCCCGGTGTGGCAGTTTCACCAGATCTACTCGAACGACGAGGTCAAGGCCTGGGTGCAGAAGGGCTGTCGCTCGGCCGGCATCGGCTGCATCGAATGCAAGCAACCGGTGATCGAGGCCGTGCTGACGGAGCAGAAGCCGATGCACGAACGGGCGAAGATGTATGAGGAAGATCCGCAACTGGTCAGGAACATCATCGCCGATGGCTGCGAAAAGGCGCGCAAGCTGGCGCAGGACACGATGCGCGACGTGCGCGAGGCGATAGGTCTCGACTACCCGTGATCGAGAACGGCGTTCCGGATCAGGCTGCCGCGCAGTTCGCCGCGCAGGTTGCCGTATCACCAGCGCCGACACTTGTGGCGGATGCGCTGCTTGCCGAACACCGGCCGCGGGTCTATGGCGAGTTCATGGCAGAAATGCCGCGCGACCTCTACATCCCGCCGGATGCGCTGGAGATCATCCTCGATTCCTTCGAGGGACCGCTGGATTTGCTGCTGTACCTGATCCGCCGCGCCAACATCAATGTTCTCGACATCCCGATGGCGCCGCTCACGGCACAGTATCTGGTGTACGTCGAGGCGATGCGCAAGGGCAATCTGGAGCTTGCCGCCGAATACCTGCTGATGGCGGCCATGCTGATCGAAATCAAGTCGCGCATGCTGCTGCCGCGCCCGCCCAAGGCAGAGAACGGCGAGCCGGAAGATCCGCGTGCCGAACTGGTGCGCCGCCTGATCGAATACGAACGCATGAAGGCCTCGGCAGCCAAGCTGGACGAAATGCCGCAGGCGGGGCGCGACTACGAATGGATCACCGTTTGGATTGCTGACAAGGTGATTGAGCGCCAGCCCGACGTCAGCCTGCATGATCTGCAGGTGGCCTGGCTGTCGCTGATGAAACAGGCCAGGGTGCATCAGCACCACAAGATCCATCGCGAGGAACTGTCCGTACGCGAGCACATGAGCATGATCCTGCGGCGCCTGCAGGGCGGCGGCTACGTCGTGTTCGACCAGTTGTTTGACCTGACGCTCGGCGCGCAGGGGCTGGTGGTGAGCTTTCTCGCCATGCTTGAACTGGCGCGCGAAGCGCTGATCGAAATTACCCAGAACGAGGCCCTGGCGCCCATTTACGTGAAGCTACCCGATGCTGCCGCTCTATAAACCCGATGACTACAAGCGCGTGCTGGAAACCGCGCTGCTGGTGGCCGCCGAGCCCTTGCCCCTGTCCGAGCTGAAAAAGCTCTTCGATCAGGAGTTCGACGACGATACCTGGCGTACACTGCTTGATGACCTGCGCCGCGACTGGGCGAACCGGGGCGCGGAACTGGTGCAACTGGCATCCGGCTGGCGCTTCCAGACCCGCCCGGAGTATCAGTCCTACCTGGACCGGCTCAAGAACGACAAGCCGCCGAAGTATTCGCGTGCGGTAATGGAAACACTGGCCATCATTGCCTATCGTCAGCCCGTGACGCGTGGCGACATTGAAGACATACGGGGCGTGGCTGTCTCACCGAATATTCTGAAGACGCTCGAAGGACGTGGCTGGATCGATGCGGTGGGCCATCGCGATGCACCTGGGCGGCCCGCACTGTATGCAACGACGCGACGGTTTCTTGACGACCTTGGTTTGCGCAGCCTCACCGAGCTGCCGCCGCTGACCGAAATTGAAAGGGTGATGGACCTTGGACAATCCGCAATCCCCGAAGCCCCCCCGGTCCAAACGCGGGCCGAAGAACCGGACGCCGGGTACGCCGGATCAGGGCAGCCGTCCGCGCCGCAGCCAGACCACGACGCCGGCGGAACCGTCGCCGACGGGCAACTCGACCTCGCCCGGCCGCAGCCCGAAGGGTCCCCCGCAGCGCCAGAACCGCAAGGCTAGTCCCTTCCGCCCGCCGCAGGGGCCTCCACGGCCACAGGCGGAAGCTCCGCGCCTGCGCGGCGGCTCCTCGCTGCCGGCCCACGCCAAACGTCGCAACGACCCCGTATTCATCGACCCGCCCAAGCTGCACAAGGCGTTGGCCGATGCCGGTTACGGTTCGCGGCGTGAACTCGAAGAATGGATCGCGGCCGGGCGCGTCAGCGTCAATGGTCTGGCGGCGCACGTCGGCCAGCGTGTCGGCCCGGAAGACAAGATCCGCCTCAACGGCAAACTGGTGCAGCTCAAGTTCCTCCTGCGCCTGCCGCGCGTGCTGGTTTATCACAAGCCCGAGGGCGAGATAGTCTCGAAGGACGATCCGGAGGGCCGCCCGAGCGCGTTCGCCAGGTTGCCGCGGCTCAAAAGCGGGCGCTGGGTGTCGATCGGCCGGCTCGATTTCAATTCCTGCGGCCTGCTGCTTTTCACCAATGACGGCGGCCTGGCCAACCGGATGATGCATCCGCGCTATGAAATCGAACGCGAATACGCCGTGCGGGTCCTGGGCGAGGCGACACCGGAAATGCTGGACCGCCTGCGCAGCGGTGTGCAACTGGAAGACGGCGTGGCCACGTTCAACTTCATCGCCGAAGCCGGCGGCGAGGGTTCCAACCGCTGGTACCGAGTGGTCCTCACGGAAGGACGCAACCGCGAAGTGCGGCGCATGTTCGAGGCCGTGGGCCTGCTGGTCAGCCGCCTGATGCGCGTGCGCTACGGGCCGGTGCATCTTTCGCCGCGCCTGAAACGCGGTCAATGCCGTGATCTGGAGCAGGGCGAGGTGCAGGAACTGCTGAAGCTCCTGCCTCCGGAGCGCAAGACCACGGTGCCTGGCGCAGAGGACCTTTATCCCGATGGCGACGACGGATTCGAAGAGGGGATCGACAGCGACGGCAATTGAATTGATTTTGCAGAGGAATAAGGCCTCTGCTATAATCGTGCGGCTTTGGTTGGCACCGTGTTCTCGGGAGAGAGAAAGAATGGGCTTTTTGGCCCATTTTCTATTTGTGCGATGAGTTTGTGAGTTTGCATGCAACTGGCTGATTTGATTGAGACGACTGTCGTTGGTTTGGGATACGAACTGGTTGAATTCGAGACCAGTCCGCGCGCCCGGCTGCTGCGCGTCTTTATCGACAGGCCGCAAGGTGCGCAGACGGAAAAGAGCGGCATCAGCGTCGAAGACTGCGCGACGGTGAGCAGCCAGCTCAGCCGCGTGTTCATGGTCGAGAACGTCGACTATGACCGGCTTGAAGTCTCATCGCCCGGACTCGACCGGCCGCTGGTCAAAGCCGCGGACTACAGGCGCTTTGCCGGGCAGGACGTGCAGCTGAAACTGCGTGTTCCGCTGGGCAACCAGCGCAACTTCAGCGGCGTGCTGGAGGGCCTGCAGGAAGAAGGCGGTGTTGAAACGGTATGCCTGCGAATGAATGAAACACTGCATCAGTTTGCGCTCGAGAATATCGATCGGGCGCGCCTGGTGCCCAAGTTCTGATTAATGCTGGAGGACTCACATGAGCCGTGATTTGCTGCTGTTGGTCGATGCCCTGGCCCGCGAGAAGAATGTACCGCGGGACATCGTCTTTGGCGCCCTGGAAATGGCGTTGGCGTCGGCGACAAAGAAGCGCACCAACGACGAAGCCGACGTGCGCGTCGATATTGACCGCGAAACCGGCGAATACGAGTCCTTCCGCCGCTGGCTGGTGGTGCCCGACGGCACGATCGAAAACCCCGAACAGCAGATCGGTCTGACCGCTGCGCAACTGCAGCTTCCCGACATTGCGCTCGAGGAATTCGTCGAGGAAGAGCTGGAGCCCATCGATTTCGGCCGCATCGGTGCCCAGGCGGCGAAGCAGGTCATCCTGCAAAAGATTCGCGATGCCGAGCGCGAGCAGTTGCTCAACGACTTTCTTGACCGCAAGGAATTCCTCGTCAGCGGCACCGTCAAGCGCATGGAGCGCGGCAGCGCCATCATAGAAGCCGGGCGCATCGAAGCCCTGTTGCCGCGCGACCAGATGATCCCCAAGGAAAATCTGCGTCCCGGCGACCGCGTGCGTGCCTGGCTGATGAAAATCGATCGCCAGGCCAGGGGTCCGCAACTGATCCTGTCGCGCACGGCCCCCGAATTCATCATGAAGCTGTTCGAGCTCGAAGTGCCGGAGATCGAAGACGGTCTGCTCGAAATCAAGGCCGCCGCCCGCGATGCCGGCATGCGCGCCAAGATTGCCGTCAAGTCGAATGATCCCCGCGTCGATCCGATCGGCACCTGCGTCGGCATGCGCGGATCGCGCGTAACGGCGGTGACCAATGAACTGTCGGGCGAGCGCGTAGACATCATCCTCTGGTCGGCCGATCCGGCCCAGTTCGTCATCGGCGCGCTGGCGCCGGCCGAGGTGCAGAGCATCGTGGTCGACGAAGAAAAGCATGCGATGGATGTCGTGGTCGACGAGGACAACCTGGCGATCGCCATCGGCCGCGGCGGGCAGAACGTGCGCCTGGCCTCCGAACTGACCGGCTGGACCATCAATCTGATGACGATTGAAGAGTCGCAGAAGCGGTCGGAAACCGAGCACAGCTCGATCCGCGGTCTGTTCATCGAGAGGCTCGACGTCGACGAGGAAGTTGCCAACATCCTGATCGAGGAAGGCTTTTCCACGCTGGAAGAGATCGCTTACGTGCCGCTGGCGGAAATGCTCGAAATCGAAGCGTTCGACGAAGCCACGGTGACCGAGCTTCGTGAGCGCGCGCGCAACGTGCTGCTGACCGAGGCCATCGTCGACGAAGAGCAACTCGAGAAGGTGGCGGATGACCTGCTGTCGCTCGAAGGCATGGACAAGCCGCTGGCGGCGAAGCTGGCCAAGAACGGCGTTACCGATCGCGAGTCGCTGGCCGACCTGGCCACGGACGAATTGATTGAAATGACCGGCATCGATACGGCGCGGGCGACCGCGCTGATTACGGTTGCGCGTGCCCATTGGTTCGCCGAAGAAGAATGAGAGGTAGGGCATGGCTTCGATGACAGTTTCCCAATTCGCGACCGAGCTGAAAATGCCGGCGCCGGCCCTGCTCGAGCAGTTGGCCAAGGCCGGCGTCAGCAAGCAGGAGTCCGATGACACCTTGTCCGAACAGGACAAGACACGGCTGCTTGACTATCTGCGCAAGTCGCACGGCGACACCGTGCCCAAGGCCAAGATCACCCTGACCCGCAAACAGACCAGCGAGATCAGGGCATCAGACTCCACAGGCAAGGCGCGCACGATTCAGGTTGAAGTTCGCAAGAAGCGTGTGTTCGTCAAGCGCGACCCCAGCGATTTGGCCGCGGAAGCTGCTTCTGAAGGTTCGGCTGAAACTGCTGTTGTCGAGCCGGCCGTTGCCTTGGCGCCGGAAGTCGCTGCCGCCGTTGAAGCAAGTCCTGCAGTCGTAGTTCAGGCTCCGGCTGCGGTAGAGACTGCAGCGGCCGAAGCTCCGGCTGTCGAGGCTCTCGCCACCATGCCGGCGCCGGCGTCGAAGTCGGTCATCGATCCTGCGCAGCGCGCATTGCGTGAAGCTGAAGTGCAGCGTCAGGGCAAACTGTCCGCGCTTCAGGCTGCCGAATTCAAGGAGAAGCACGACCGCGAGGCCCGTGCCCGTGCCGAAGCCGAAGCACGTCTTGCCGAACAGCAGGCGGCATTGGCCGCCGCAGAAGCCAAGAAGGCCAAGGAAGCGGCTGCGGCCGCCGGCGTGTCCGGCACCATACACAAGCCGGCCGCGAAGCCGGATGACGGCAAAGCCAAGCCGGCCAAGAAGGACGCGTGGAAGGATGATGCCGCCAAGCGTCGCGCGATCAAGACGCGCGGCGATGCCGGTACCTCCGGCTGGCGCGGTTCCAAGGGCGGCGGGCGCCATGGCGGCCGTCACGGTCATGCCGAGGAAGCGACGCCGCAGCAGCCGGTCGAAGCCATCGTGCGCGAAGTGCACGTGCCTGAAACCATCTCGGTTGCCGATCTGGCGCACAAGATGACCGTCAAGGCCACCGAAGTCATCAAGACGCTCATGAAAATGGGCTCGATGGTCACCATCAATCAGGTGCTCGACCAGGAAACGGCAATGATCGTGGTCGAGGAAATGGGCCATCTGGCGTTCGCCGCAAAGCTCGACGATCCGGATGCCTACCTTGTTGACGAAGGCGAGCACAAGGATGTGGCGCAACTGCCGCGGGCCCCGGTGGTCACCGTAATGGGTCACGTCGACCACGGCAAGACGTCGCTCCTCGACTACATCCGCAAGAGTCGCGTCGCCCATGGCGAGGCGGGCGGCATCACGCAGCATATCGGCGCCTATCATGTCGAAACGCCGCGCGGCATGATCACCTTCCTCGATACGCCGGGCCACGAAGCCTTTACGGCGATGCGCGCGCGCGGCGCCAAGGCGACCGACCTGGTGATTCTTGTCGTCGCCGCCGACGACGGCGTCATGCCGCAGACCAAGGAAGCCATCGCTCATGCGAAGGCCGCGAATGTGCCCCTGATCGTGGCCGTGACCAAGATCGACAAGCCCGATGCGAATCTGGAACGGGTGAAACAGGAACTGGTCGCCGAAGGCGTGGTGCCGGAAGAATACGGTGGCGATGCCCCCTTTGTCGGTGTCTCGGCGAAGACCGGTGAGGGCATCGACGCCTTGCTGGAGCAGGTGCTGTTGCAGGCCGAGGTGCTGGAACTGGTGGCGCCGGTGGAAGCCCCGGCAAAGGGACTGGTGATCGAAGCGCGCCTCGACAAGGGCAAGGGCCCGGTGGCGACCATTCTTGTGCTGTCGGGAACCCTGCGCCGCGGCGATGTGCTGCTGGCCGGCGCCGTGTTCGGCCGCGTTCGCGCCATGCTCGACGAGAACGGCAAGGCCGTCGATTCGGCAGGCCCCTCGATTCCGGTCGAGATCCAGGGCCTCACCGACGTGCCGGCAGCCGGCGACGAAGGCATGGTCCTCATCGACGAGCGCAAGGCGCGGGAAATTGCACTGTTCCGCCAGGGCAAGTTCCGTGACGTCAAGTTGGCCAAACAGCAGGCGGCAAAGCTGGAGAACATGTTCGAACAACTGGCCGAAGGCGAGATCAGGGCTCTGCCGCTGATCATCAAGGCCGACGTGCAAGGCTCGCTGGAAGCCTTGACGCAGTCGCTGAACAAGCTGTCGACCGGCGAAGTCAAGGTCACGGTGGTTCACGCCGGCGTGGGCGGCATCAGCGAATCCGACATCAATCTGGCGGCCGCCTCGAAGGCCGTGGTGATCGGCTTCAACACCCGCGCCGACGTCGGTGCGCGCAAGGCCGCCGAAAGTCTTGGCGTCGATATCCGTTACTACAACATCATCTATGCCGTCGTGGATGAAGTGAAGGCGGCCCTGTCCGGCATGCTGGCGCCGGAGAAGAGGGAAGTCATCCTCGGCCTCGTCGAGATCCGTCAGGTGTTCCGCATCTCGCGGATCGGCGCCGTTGCCGGTTGCATGGTTCTCTCCGGCCTCGTCAAACGCAATGCCTCGGTGCGGGTCCTGCGCAGCAACTCCGTGATACACACGGGCGAACTGGATTCGCTCAAGCGTTTCAAGGATGACGTGCGCGAAGTCAAGGAAGGTTTCGAGTGCGGTTTGAGCCTGAAGAACTTCAACGACATCAACGAAGGCGATCAACTCGAAGTGTTCGAGGTCCAGGAAATCGCCCGGGCGCTGCTCTGACCCTCAATGGCTACGAAGCGCGGCTCAGGCCATGGCTATGCCCGCTCTGACCGCGTTTCGGAGCAGATCCGCCGCGAACTGGCGGATCTGCTCCGGTTCCATCTCAAGGACTTGCGCATCGCGCCCAAGCTGACGCTGGTTACGCTCACCGCAGTCGAAGTTACGGCTGACTATGCCCACGCCAAGGTGTTCTATACCTCACTGGCGGATCCGGAAGCCAACGAAATGATCGATCAGGGGCTCAAGCATTCGGCCAGCTTCCTGCGCCGCGAACTGGGCCGCCGGATTCGCATCCATCATATTCCCGAACTGCATTTTGTCTTTGACCCCTCCGTCCAGGAAGGCGCCCGGCTCTCCAGGCTGATCGATGAGGCGGTCGAATCGGACAAGAAACTGCACGAGGAGTGAACGCGCCGCGAAGACCCGCGCGTCGCCGGCTTGACGGCGTGCTGCTGCTGGACAAGCCGCTCGGGTTGTCTTCCAATCACGCCCTGCAGGCCGCCCGCCGCCTCTACAACGCCGAGAAGGCCGGCCACACCGGCACGCTCGACCCCCTGGCGACCGGTCTGCTGCCCCTGTGTTTCGGCGAGGCAACCAAGTTTTCGGGAGAGTTGCTCAACGCCGACAAGCGCTATGTGGCCACGGTGCAGCTCGGTGTCACCACCGATACGGCGGATGCCGAGGGCAGGGTACTGCAGCGCCGCCCGGTTGAAACTGACCGGCCGGCGGTAGAGGTGGCGCTGGCAGCCTTCGTCGGCGATATCGAGCAGATGCCACCGATGTATTCAGCGCTGAAGCGCGACGGCAAGCCGCTCTACGAGTACGCCCGGGCGGGCATCGAAGTAGAGCGGGCAGCGCGCCGGGTCAGCATCTACGAGTTGTGCCTGCTCGACGCGGGCGAGTTGAGCGGCGAAGGGCGCTTCGTGTTCGAAGTTCGCTGCAGCAAGGGCACCTATGTGCGCACCTTGGCCGCCGACATCGGCGAGAGGCTGGGCTGCGGTGCGCATCTGGCCGGCCTGCGCCGCACCGGCATCGGAACCCTGGATGTGGTCGCAGCGCATTTCCTCGCCGACCTCGAAGCCCTGACGGACGATGCCCGCGATGCCTTGCTGCTGCCGCCGGACGGCCTCCTGGCCGGGTTGGCCGAAGTCCGGCTGGATGCTGCCGATGCCGCCCGGCTGCGGCATGGTCAGGCCGTCCGCTGGTCTGCCGAGGAAGGAAGCCGGCTGCGCGTTTATGACCCGGAGCAGCGGTTCATCGGCGTTTGCCGGCAGGCCGCCGACGGCTGGTTGCAAGCCCAGCGGCTGGTCGCCGGCGCCTGAGCGACGAATTCGTTCTTAATGCTTGATTAGATTCGTTTCAACCCGCTATAATCCACGGTTCTCCAAGAGCCCAACATCACAGGATCAGCAAGGAAAATACAATGGCAATTTCCACTACCGACAAAGCCAAGATCGTCACCGACTACCAGCGTGCCCAGGGTGACACCGGCTCCCCCGAAGTCCAGGTGGCGCTTCTTACCGCGCGCATCAACGACTTGACGGACCATTTCAAGGCGCACACCAAAGACCACCATTCACGTCGCGGCCTGCTCAAGATGGTGAGCCAGCGTCGCTCGATGCTGGACTACCTCAAGCGCAAGAACGTCGACGGCTATCGATCCCTGATCGAGCGCCTCGGCCTGCGTAAGTAGTTTCAACCGAACTCCGCTGCGGGTCATCACCAACGCGATGCGCTTTGCGCCAGATACTGCGCAGGCTTGCTGAACAAGCCGGCACAGCCATGAGGGCTGTGCCGGCTTTTAATTTTTGTCGAAAGGAATTTTTGTGCTGAATCCGATCAAGAAGAGTTTTGCCTACGGCGACCATACAGTCACCCTTGAAACCGCCGAAATCGCACGCCAGGCCGGCGGCGCCGTCATGGTTACCATGGATGACACCGTTGTCCTGGCCACCGTGGTGGGTGCGCGCAACGCCAAGCCGGGCCAGGATTTCTTTCCCCTGACCGTCGATTATCAGGAGCGGGCCTACGCCGCCGGCCGCATTCCCGGAGGATTTTTCAAGCGCGAAGGGCGTCCGTCGGAGAAGGAAATCCTGACCTGCCGCCTCATCGACCGCCCGCTGCGTCCGCTGTTTCCGGATGCTTTCTACAACGAAGTGCAGGTGGTCTGCACCGTGATGTCGTGCAACCCCGAAATCGATCCGGATATCCCGGCGATGCTCGGTGCATCCGCCGCCATGGCGATTTCCGGTATCCCGTTCAGCGGCCCGATCGGTGCCGCGCGTGTCGGCTACATCGACGGCAAGTACGTGCTGTGCCCGACCAAGACTCAACTGGAAAGTGCACAACTGGATCTGGTGGTTGCTGGTACCGAAGGTGCCGTCCTGATGGTCGAGTCCGAGGCCAAGCAGCTTTCCGAAGAAATCATGCTCGGCGCCGTGGTGTTCGGCCACGACCAGATGCAGGCCGCGATCAAGGCCATCAACGAACTGGTGGAAGAGGCCGGCAAGCCCGAATGGGACTGGCAGGCGCCGGCCAAGAACGAGCCGCTGATCGCCCGTGTCGCCGAACTGGCAGAAGCCGAGTTGCGTGAAGCCTATCGCATTACCAGCAAGCAGGCCCGCACCATCAAGACCCGCGAAATCACCAAGAAGACCATTGCCGCGCTGACCGAGGGCGTCGAAAACGCGCCCGATTCCAACCTCGTCGGCAACACCGTGTTCGACCTCGAGGCGAAGATCGTCCGTAGCCAGATTCTCAATGGCGAGCCGCGCATCGACGGCCGTGATACGCGTACCGTGCGCCCGATCGTAATCCGCAACGGCGTGCTGCCCCGCACCCACGGCTCGGCGCTGTTCACCCGCGGCGAGACGCAGGCGATGGTAGTTGCCACGCTGGGCACCGGACGCGACGAACAGATCATCGACGCCCTGCAGGGCGAGTACCGCGATCGCTTCATGCTCCACTACAACATGCCTCCCTATGCTACCGGCGAAACCGGCCGCGTCGGTACGCCCAAGCGTCGCGAAATCGGCCATGGCCGTCTGGCCAAACGTGCGCTTCTGGCCGTGCTGCCTTCGCCTGAGGAGTTCGGCTACTCGATGCGCGTGGTTTCCGAAATCACCGAGTCCAACGGTTCTTCATCGATGGCCTCCGTCTGCGGCGGCTCGCTGGCCCTGATGGATGCGGGCGTGCCGCTCAAGGCGCACGTGGCGGGCATCGCCATGGGCCTGATCAAGGACGGCCCCCGCTTTGCGGTGCTGACCGACATCCTCGGCGACGAGGATCACCTGGGCGACATGGACTTCAAGGTGGCGGGTACCGAAGAAGGCATCACCGCGCTGCAGATGGACATCAAGATCCAGGGCATCACCAAGGAAATCATGCAGGTGGCACTGGCCCAGGCCAAGGAGGCGCGACTGCACATCCTCGAGCAGATGAAGGGCTCCATGACCGGCCATCGCGAGGAAGTGTCCACCTTCGCCCCGCGCATGATCCACATCAAGATCAACCCGGAAAAGATCCGCGACGTGATCGGCAAGGGCGGCGCCGTGATCCGCGCGCTGACCGAAGAAACCGGCTGCGTGATCGATATCGAAGATGACGGCTCGATCACGATTTCGTCGGTGAATGCCGATGCAGCGCAGGTGGCCAAGAAGCGTATCGAAGACATCACCGCCGAAGTCGAAGTGGGTCGCATCTACGAAGGCACCGTGTTGCGCCTGCTTGATTTCGGCGCCATCGTCAGCCTGCTGCCGGGCAAGGACGGCCTGCTGCATATTTCGCAGATCGCCAGCGAGCGCGTGAATGCGGTTGCCGATTACCTTAAGGAAGGCCAGGTCGTGAAGGT
The DNA here is from genome assembly GCA_903933395.1 of uncultured beta proteobacterium. GTDB lineage: Bacteria > Pseudomonadota > Gammaproteobacteria > Burkholderiales > Rhodocyclaceae > Sulfuritalea. The sequence goes on from CAIZKA010000388.1 coordinate 18,835, forward strand.
CAAGGTCATCGAGACCGACGACAAGGGCCGCGTCAGGTTGTCGATGAAGGCGATTGCCGCGGAAGCGGCAGCACCGGCGGCGGTAGCCGAGTAAGTTTCGGCTTTTGGGCAACAAGAAAGGACGCCGAGGCGTCCTTTTTTGTTGCCCGGGGTTTCCGGGCGCCGCTTACTTCCCAACCTGTTTTTGGCTTCGGCCGCTACGCTTAACGTTCGCTGCGCTCACGTTAGCCTGCACCGAAAGCAG
>CAIZKA010000389.1 GCA_903933395.1 uncultured beta proteobacterium
CAGCCAGGCCATCGCCGCGGCGCGGTCGTCCTTGTAGTTGAGTCCGATGATGGCGATCTTCTTCTGCTTGTCCAGATCGATCAGCACCGGATGTTCCTGGCGACAGGATACGCACCACGAGGCCCAGACGTTGAGCAGCCAGACCTTGCCGCGCATGTCCTCGGCGGAGATGAACTTGTCGCCGGCTTGCAGTTGCGCCAGGCGGAAATTCGGTACCTGCTTGCCGATCAGCGGCGAGGGAACCTCGCGAGGGTTCAGGCGCAATCCGGCCGCAAGAAAGCCCACAAGAACGATGAAAACTGCCAGGGGAAAAAGAAAACGCCTCATCAGGACTCCTTGAATCGTAAAGCCGAAATGTCGTCGGCGACATCCTCGCGCTGCCGGATCCGGTATCTGCGGTCCGACGCCGCCAACAAGCCTCCCAAGGCCATCAGCAGGCAACCACCCCAGATCCAACTGACCAGGGGCTTGTACTGTACGCGGACGATCCAGGAAACATCGTCCACCGGCTCGCCAAGCGAGATATACAGGTCGCGGAAAAGATTGCTATCGATGGCGGCTTCGGTCATCGGCATCTTCTGCACGAAATACATGCGTTTTTCCGGATGCATCACGGTCACCGGAACGCCGTCGCGGCTCACGTTCATCGTGGCGCGAACCGCCATATAGTTCGGTCCGCGGCGCTCACCGATGTCGATCAGCTTGAAGTCGTAGCCGCCTGCCGAGGCGGTTTCTCCCGGACGCATTTTCACTTCGCTCGCCTTCTCGTAGCCCTTCACCAGGGTGACGCCGAAAATGAACACGCCGATGCCGAGATGGGCCAGCAGCATTCCCCATTTTGCCAGCGGCACCGACGCCAGCCGCCGGCCGAAAGAGCCGTCCCCACCGCGTTCGCGCAGATGTTCGGCGAGCACGGTAACACTCGACGCCACCGCCCAGAACCCAAGCAGCAGGCCGAAGACCAGCAGCGGCGACCAGCGTCCCAGCAACAGCGGCAGCGCGACCGCCGCCACTACCGCGAAACCCACAGCCCACCTCAGGCGCGGCCAGAAATCAATGAAGCGTGCCTGCTTCCAGCGGGCGAAGGGGCCCAGCCCCATCAACAGCACCAGCGGCGCCATCAGGGGCGCAAAAACCGCCTCGAAATACGGCGGGCCTACGGAAACCTTGCCCAGGCCCAGCGCATCGAGGAACAGCGGGTAAAGCGTGCCCAGCAGCACCGCGCCCGCGGCGACCACCAGCAGCACGTTGTTCACCAGCAGGAAGGTCTCGCGCGACCACAACTCGAACTTGCCGCCCATGCCGACCGAAGGGGCACGCCATGCATACAGCAGCAGGGAGATGCCGATCACCGCCACCAGAAAGCCAAGAATGAACACGCCGCGCTTCGGATCGGTGGCGAAGGCATGCACTGAAGTCAGCACGCCGGAACGCACCAGAAAGGTACCCAAGAGCGACAGCGAGAAGGCCACGATCGCCAGCAGCACGGTCCAGTTCTTGAACCCGCCGCGTTTTTCGGTCACCGCCAGCGAATGGATCAGCGCCGTGCCGACCAGCCAGGGCATGAAGGAGGCATTCTCCACCGGATCCCAGAACCACCAGCCTCCCCAGCCCAGTTCGTAATACGCCCACCATGAGCCGATGGCGATTCCCAATGTCAGGAACAGCCAGGCCACCGTGGTCCATGGCCGCGACCAGCGCGCCCAGGCCGCATCCAGCCGGCCGGAAATCAGGGCCGAGATGGCGAAGGCAAAAGCCACGGAAAAGCCTACATAGCCGATGTACAGCAGCGGCGGATGAATCGCCATGCCGGGATCCTGCAACAGCGGATTCAGGTCGCGGCCATCCACGGCGGGCGGCAGCAGGCGCTCGAAGGGATTTGAGGTGAACAGCAGAAACAGCACGAAGCCGACCGTGATCAGGCCCATCACGCCCAGTGCATTGGCCACCGTCTGCAGCGGCAGGCGCTGGCTGAACAGCGCCACGGCCACCGTCCACGCCGACAGGATGAACACCCAGAGCAGCATCGAGCCTTCATGCCCGCCCCACACTGCCGCCACTTTGTAGAAGGTGGGCAGCATCGTGTTCGAGTTCTGCGCGACGTAGAGCACAGAAAAATCGTTGCCGACGAAGGCAGTGACAAGGCAGCCGAAAGCGGTCAGCAACACCAGAAACTGGGCCGCCGCCGCCGGCCGCGCGATGCCCATCAGGCGTACGTCGCCGCGCAAGCTTCCGACGATGGGCAGGATACCCTGCACCAGCGCCACGGCCAGCGCCAGAATCAGTGAAAAATGACCAAGTTCCGGGTACATCCATTACCCCCAGTTCGGGTTGGTTTTATCAAACGACGTTTCGCCGCCCATTGATGCAAGCCGCGTGCCGCATTTTACTTGGCTGTGGGCATGGCGTCCTTGGCCAGCTTTTCGCGCCATTCCCAGACCGCCGCTTCGGCGCGACGGCGGAAGGGATCGTCGGGCTTGGCCCGGTGCAGCCAGGCTTCCATCGACTCCAGGGCTCCGCGGTAATCACCCAAACCCTCGTAAGCCTCAGCCATGCCGTAGTAGGCATTCAGCTGGTTGTGATTAATCTCGGTCGCGCTGTCGAAAAAACCGAGAGCTTCCTTGTAGCGCTTCTGGCCGAGCATGGCGAAGCCCATGTTGACGTGGGCCTCCGGCATTTTTGGCGCCAGTTGCAGCACGCGATAAAACGCAGTCATGGCATGTTCATGTTGCTTGGCGTGCAACATGATGACGCCCTGCTTGAAGCGCAGATCGATCTCTTCCTTGCGCTTGGCATCTACATGGGCCGCGAGGTCGGGCCGCCCGCTGTCGTTGACCCAGCGATCGAGCAAATAACCGCCACCGGCCACCAGCAGAACGGTAACCACCAGGCCGACAATTCGTGCGTCCCGCCCGCGCCCGCCTGACAGAAAGTGCTCAGCCATGGCGCGCCAGCCGCAAGGAAACCCCTGGCCACATCTGCCGCAGTACCAGATAGAGAAACATCAGGATTCCTGCCGTGGCAAGGCTACCGCCCAGACCCAGAAACACCCGCGACACGGTTTCGACGCTGAATTCGACGCCGACGTTGCCCGCCATCTTGCGCGGTGCGCCCATCAGGCCGGCGCCGGCCAGGCCGGACATCATCATGAGGATGCCATAGCCATACAGGCGCAACTGCAAGCCGATGCGCGATGGCGGCGGCATGGCCTGACCCAGCACCGGCAGCACGCCATAGGTCAGCCCCATGAAGGCCAGCGTCACCGCGCCGATGGTGCCGTGATAATGGGCAGTGACAAGCGTCGTCTGGCCGTCGATGATCGCGCCGAGCACGATGCCGCACACCAGCAGCAGCAGCGACAGCAAAAATCCTGCGGCGGGGCGCGCCCGGGTACGCCAGTGCAGGAAAAGCAGAATTCCACCCAGCAGCAGCGGCACTTCCCAACTGGTCCACTGCATCAAGCGGGTGAAGGCGGTGAAATACGCGACACTGGCCGGCCCTTGGGCCAGAAGCATGGGTGCGGCCAGCGCCGGCACCGCGCCCAGCAGCAGCAGCCATTTGAGCCGGCGGGCCGGCGGCAGCACCAGCACAGGGGGACACAGCGCCAGCCAGGCCACCATCATCAGCGTGGTCAGGCAGAACTGCCAGATGTGGCCGGCCCCCCAGAACAGGGTCTCGAACAACGCGTGGCCGGACAAAGTTGCAGATACCTGCCACCAGGTCACGACCAGCACTGCCAACGCGATCAGCACCACCGCCGCCGCCAGCCACAAACCTAGCCGCAGCACGCCGTCCAGGGACTGATGCAAAAAGTCGGCGCCGGCGACCCGGCGAACTCCGACGCCGGTCGAGTTTTCCGTCGGCTGCCACGGCCAATCTGTGATGGCCGCCGACGCGCTGATCAGGACCGCAAGTCCGTAGATCGCCAGTCCGGCCAGAAAAACCGGGCTGTCGAGCACGGGCATGTAGTTGCTCATTACGGGTCGCACTGCGCCCAGCGCCGGAGAGATCGCCATCAGCAAGGCACCCAGCGCCGCCAGCGCCAGAGCGGTCCAGCCCCAGAGCCCGGGCGCCCGCCTCGCCGCCAGGCTCCAGAGCATGCCGGCGAATGCCATGAACCAGACCCACTGCGACAAATTGACATGCAGGGTCAGCGCCACGCGATAGAACTCGGTCCCGGGAAACAGTGCGCCCAGACCGGGAACGCGCGCCATGACGATGAGGATGGCGAACAGGGCCGAGGCCGCCACCGCCGCGGTTGCCAGCACCAGCCAGCCTAGTGCCAGTTGCGCCCCCGCTACGTGGCGGTGCTGCGGCAGCATGGGCTCG
>CAIZKA010000390.1 GCA_903933395.1 uncultured beta proteobacterium
ACGGGGGGGATTTTCAAGCAATGAATCCTGTTGGGTGACTGCGGCGAATGATACCCCGCCCGCCGGCGGCACGATGCATCGCCGGACGCCGCCAGGCGCCGGCGGAGGCAGGCACTACTATTTAAGGGCCGAAGTATTGCGCGAGCTGGCCGTCGCGCATCTGGACGCGTGCGCCCTTCTTGAACGGACTTTGTTCGCCCTCGAAGTCGAAATCGCGCTGCAGCCCGCTGTCGAACTTGACGCTCACCTTGACCAGTTTCTTGCTGCTGGCCGACTTCTGGATCTGGTTCCCGGCATAAGCGCCGCCGGCGGCGCCGGCCACCGTGGCCACGGTCTTGCCCGTGCCCTTGCCGACCTGGTTGCCCAGCAGGCCACCGACCACCCCGCCGGCAATTGCCCCCATCGTGCCGTCCTCGCCCTTGACCTTTTGGCTGCTGACTGCCACAACTACACCGCAATCGACCCGGCACATGTCGCGCGGTGCGCCGGGAACCTGGCTTGCCGCCGCAGGAGGGGGCATCTGTGTCTGGAAATGCTTGTATTCGGCGTAGCTCACCTGCCCGTCACGGTCGGCATCCATGGCATCGAAATTCGCCGCGATGAAATCGAATTCAACGCCTGATACTTTCTCGAGTTCGCGGCGCGACAACCCGCCGCTGTCGTTCACGTCGGCCTTCTTGAATTTGACGGCAAAATCATCCTGGACCCTGACCAGGTAACGCCGGTACTCGTCGACGGTCACCTGGCCGTCGCGGTCGGCATCGATGGCATCGAAGTTGTTCCTGACCTGCTGCAGTTGCGGGGACGTCGCCTTCTCGAGTTCGACGCGGGAAAGACCGCCGCTGTCGTTGAGGTCCGCCCGTTTGAAATCGACCAGCCAGACCTCATCGGCGGCAAATGCGAACGGTGCTGCCGAGAACAGAACGGTGGATACCAGCAGCAGGGATAGCTTTTTCATACATTCTCCTTCAGGGGTGATTGCGGGAAACCCTCCCGAACCGCACGACATTCGCCATCTTAGCAAATCGGAATTCCAGCTAAACGAACACGATGAGACTTGCGGCGATCAGCGCCCCAATCAGAATCGCAACGGCGATCAGGTGTGCCCGTCGATCAACGACCCGGGCATCATCCGGCCCGGGGTCAGTACTGCTGCCCGCGCTACGGCGAGGAATCGCCACAGCGAGTGGCCTGGCAATTGACTGAGGAGGGATAGTTCCGACATCCGCCGGCGAGGACTCGCTGCGCGCCAGTCTGACGGTGGCCGCGTACTCGTCGAACTCGCGGCTCATGCCGACTTCGTTTGCCAGCCTCTGGGTCGCAGAGAAGGACTCGACTACTGCCGATAGGCCCAGGCCGCCGGCCTCGACTTCATTCCCTTCGGCATCCTCACGGCGGGAGTGGGCACCGACCTGAGGCGCCAGCACCAGCGTTTTGTCGGCCTCCGCCGACAACTGTGGCGGCAGTTCATGCAGGCCCGGGGACGTGCCAGGGTCCGCCGACGGGATCGAGCCATAGTACTTCTCGCATTCGCGAAGGTCACTGGCCAGGTCCGCGGCTGACTGGTAGCGGTTATCGGGTCGCTTCTCGAGCATCTTGGCGAGAATCAGGTCGAGCATCTCCGGCACATCCGGATTGAGCCGGCTCGGCGACAGGGGAACGGTATTGACCGTCTGGTACATCAGCGCTTCCAGGCTGTTGCCGCCGAATGGAGACTTGCCGGTAAGCATTTCGTAGAGCATCACGCCCAGGGAAAAAATATCGGTGCGGTGATCGACACGCTGGCCAAGGACCTGCTCCGGCGACATGTACTTGGGAGATCCCAGACGCATTCCAGTCTGAGTCTTTACTTCCGAGGCGCGCATGCGGGCGATGCCGAAGTCGGTGATTTTCGCGACCCCGTCCTTCAGCACCATGATGTTGGCGGGTTTGATGTCCCGGTGCACGATCCCGTTCTGGTGAGCGTAACCCAGGCCGGCAGCCACTTGGGCGGCGATTGACATGGCCTGTTTGACCGGCAGACGCTGCGCTGCGCTGATCAGGTCGTGCAGTTCCTGACCATCCAGGAATTCCATCGCGATATAGGCCAGATCCCCGGTCTTGCCCAGATCGTAGATCGTTACGATCGCCGGATGGCTCAGAGAACCGGCGGCCTTGGCCTCCTGCTGGAAGCGCGCCTCGTACTCGTCCCGCAAATCCGGATCGAGTGACAGATTGATGGTTTTGACCGCGACGATACGGTTGAGCACCGGATCGGCCGCCTTGTAAACGACCCCCATTGCGCCGCGGCCCAGCACGGCAAGGACTTCATAGCGCCCGATCTGTGGCGACTCCATGCTGTGTATCCGTCAGGACAAATAACGCTGTGCGTTGAGGACTGAATTCATTTTTTTGTGTCCGGCTTTCTGGTCTTGACACTGCGGAACACCGGGCCCCATATCGGATGCCCGACCTCCGCCGGTTCCAGCTCCAGATTGGGATTGATATCCAGCACCTTCCTGAATTCTTCGCGGCACAAACGCTCCTTGCCACTGACGCAATGGGTGAAGGCCAGATACTTGTGGGCCTTGACCTGGTCGCTGACGCTCAGCCCCTGATCCAGAGCACTTTGCAGGCTCTTCACCGCGTCCGGGTATTTACCCTCGTTGTACGCATCGATGCCGGCGGACAAGGCCTGGTTCGCCTTGCTTTCAAACAGCGTCGTCGGCCCGGATGCGCAGCCGGTCAGCAAGCCGACCAGCGCTATAAGCATGATGTTTCGCATTGTCTTCATTCCATCCCTGTAGATACTCAATGACTGCATCGAACATTTTTTAAACCGGCGACCACGGCAAGCAGCCGGACCTCTACCTGAATGTGTGCTTGATATTGATTTGTGCTCCAGGCTTCACATCGATTTTTTCCCGATGTACGGGCAAGCTGGAATTCCTGACCTCTACCGTGTGCATTCCGGGAGTGAGCGAGAGGGATTTTAGCGGCGGGCTGATCCCGCGTTTCTGTCCATCCACATAGACTTCACCCCAAGGCGCTATCAGCAGCAAAACTGTGGCTTTCGCCGGCAAATCCGTCCGGGGCTTTGCTACATCCTTCACGGTTTCAGTTGCATCCTTCCGGGATTTTGCTGCAGCACTCGTCGATTTTGCTGCAGCAACAGCCTGGGGCGGGCTGCCCGATTCCTCGCTGCCGCCACTGCGCCCCATGCGCAGCATTACTGCGGCGCCGATTATGGCGAGGGCCAGCAGGGAAACTCCTGCCAGCAGCTTCTTGCTGAAGCCCGGCCGGTTCCCCGTGCGAGCCGCCGGCGACACCGGTTCGCCACCGACAGGGACTTTGCCGTCCGGCGCCGGACCGCCGGTGGAAGAAGGCGCATCCGTAAACCTGTGAGGAATGCTTTGCCCTACGGCATATACCTCGTGTTCGCGAACATGTTTGTCGGTGCGGCTGCCTTCGTAGCTGAGTATCTGCGCGTAGTCGTCGGACAGCCGGGAGACAATTTCGAAGAAGGAGCGGGAGACTAAAACCGCACCTACGTCAGCGAAGCTCATCACTCTTTGCGCCACATTTATGCCGTCACCGATGATGTTGGGTTGGCCGTTGATGTCCTTGATGAGCCGGATCGGGCCGAGGTTGGCGCCCATCCGTACCTCCAGGCGCGGTGTCTCGTTGGCGCTTTCGCCCGCAATCCCGTCGCGGAGGTCCATCGCGACGAACATCGCCACCTCCGGACTGCCGAGAAAGCAGATGGCCGCGCCGTCCCCGGTATCCAGCACGATGCGATCACCGGTCGCCACCTGGCCCAAAGCCCGGATCAGCAGGGCGTTAAATCGCTGTTTCAGCTTAAGCTGCTCCGTCACCGACTTCTTTGTATATTCCACGATGTCGATGAATAGCACGCTACAGACGAAGGTTCGGTTGGAAGTGCTGTCCATATCCAATCACATCATGGGGGGGTGTCGTCCGATCTATTTGGCAGGAGCCGAGTATAACCGCTGACCCATAGCGGAAATAGAAGACCTCTCCACGCACGATAGCAGGCCGCCCAACGGGAGTAGAACCCCGGCATGGTCAAGGATATGATCGTCCCGACGGGTTCCGGCCTGCCGGCAATGCCATCGCCAGCGGCGGATATCTTCGCGCAGCGGCATGCGCCAGCGCATCCGCCTCGGCAGCCCGCTCGATGTCTGTCGCGTTGGCGGTGGCGGCGCCGTTTGCCGCGAGTTGTCGGCACTGCCGTTCCAATTCCTTTCCTCTCAACTTTCCGCCGGCGATGCCGATAATGAATTCAACAGGACGTGACAAACCGAACCGAAGCAGAAAGCGTTCACGTCAAGAAAATACCTGCGGTGCCTGCCTCACCGGAGCAATTGTTGAGACACAGGCCCACGACTGCAACGCCGCCGTTGCGATCGTTCCTCGCGAACGAACCTGAAGCGGCTGGAAGCAGGCCGCACTGAAACCCGGTCCATTCGGGCAGCGCCGCAGGGATCCAATTCATCCTCGAAGTCTTCATGCATGGCTTCCCGGATATTCTCGGGCAACGTGCCCGGATATGTCCGCGGCACTGAACGATGGCAAGGGAGCCAAGAAGCGACCGTATATTGAGTGGCGGCAGGCGCATTGACTGGGACGTTACCGTCAGGGATACTCGATGTCGTGCAGTGGAGTTTTCTGGTCTTGACCCACCCGGGGAAACGGGGCGCACCTTGTTCGATTCGCCGATGGACCAATGCCCGATCTGTGGGCTAATGGCAGTGCTGGACCAGACAGGGAATCCGTGTGGCCGATTTTTGGCACCGTTGAAATTCATGCGCCGCCGGTCAGCAAGTGGTTGTCGGTAGCAGCAAAGTACTTGTGATAGTGAGTCGATCATGCTTTCTGCCTTCCAGCAGCGATGGGGTATCGACCAGTGGGTCGCCTACCTGAAGGACAAAGAGATTCCGGTATTGCCGGAGACGCGAGACCGTCTGGCGGCGCTGCGCGAGGAACAGCAGGATCGACTCGCACCAAAGGAACTGGCGGGTGTGGTTTTCAGCGATCCTTTCCTGGCGCTGAAGCTGCTGCGGCGCGTCGAAGGACGCCATTCCACCATGCTTGGCCACGAGACCACCACGGCTCTGGCTTCCGTGCTGCAGGCCGGCGTCGACGACCTGGTGCGAATCGTCAATAACGGATCGCTTGCTGATGACTCGCTCGCGGGGATGAGGAGTTGCATCGTACGCACCGTCCTCGCCGCTCATATTGCACGCGCCTGGGCTTCAATGCGCGCCGATATTTCCGCGGAAGAGGTCGCCCTCGCCGCGCTGCTGGCTGAAACCGGCGAACTGCTGCTGTGGCACGTCGCACCCGAACTGCCGCAAAAGGCCCTCGATGAGTTGCATTCCGGCAGGGCGCGGCGAAGCGTGCAGGCGCAGCAGCAGGCTGCGGGCTTCAGCTTCAAGCAGATGACCTTGACTCTGGTCGACGCATGGGCCCTGCCAAGGTTGATTGCCATGCTGATCCGTGGCTCCGACACCCTGCGCGCCAACATCGCCCGAATTGCAGAGGATGCCTCCAGGCATATCGGTGCCCATCCGGAAAATCCCGCCATTCCCACCGACCTGGTGAACATCAGGAACCTGATTCCGGGCGTCAGTTACCACTCGCTTATCGCGCCGTTGCCCATCTCCGCCGAATACAAGGAGCAGGTCTTGCAAGCGTTGGATTCAGGCAACTATTCCAAAACGCCGGATGAAAACACGCACTGACGCACCAGCGGCTATCGAAGGGATCATGGCACGGAGAGATATTGATGCCGCGCTCCCGGTAATCCCGCCCCACGAAACGACCGCCTCGGCGATCGGCTCTGTCGTCGACCTGGTTGCGGGCGAGATCCTGCTGCCGGACTTTGTTTTCCACGACGCCAGCGGCGTACAGGTGGACCCCGTAATGCTGGGCAGTCCGACGCAGATGCAGCGATTTGTCGATCGTGTATTTGCGGCGGGGGCCTACTTCGTCGGCCTCGACTATGCCGCCTTTTCGCGTCTGCTCTATACGTCTGCGACATCGGGCACCCCGTTAGCCAGTGCAGAAAAAACCAGGGTTCGCATCGCCAGCAGCATTGCCAAATTCGCGCCGGAGCGGCGCGCACTCTACAAGAACCCGAAGTCTGTAAATGGCGGCGCCAGGATCGAATACATCTTTGCGCCGGTAAGGCTTCCGCACGTTGTCGAGGTCCCCGTATACGACATGGAAGATGAAGCCGGTCATACGGCGCTGATCCGGTACGACAGGAAGTTACGCCTTGAGCCGACAAAACTGGACATAGATGAATTTGTTGCCGTCATGTGGACGAAAGGCATCCGCAGCGGCATCGATATCGCTGCCATACGCGCCGCGATTGCGGCCGGGTGGGAAGAATGCATTGACGTTGCGCGACGGATCGATCCCACGGCCGGATCGGATGCGACGGTGCAGGAAAAAACTACAGCCCTGCATCGTGATGACTCGCCGTCCATTCTGCCCAATGGCAAAGTCGATCTGAGCCATTTCAAGAACCACTTTCCGCAAGTATCGACAGGCACCAGGCTGTTGCAGAAACAGCCACGCCGCCTTGGCGTGCCCGGGATCGATACCGACGGCACAGTGCTGGAACCGGACACCCCGCGCGACTTCGAACTGTCAGATCTGGCCGGCCAGGGCACCCGCATAGAACGCACGGCCAAGGGAGAATTCCTGGTAGCCGCACGTGACGGTTTTCTCAGTATCGATACCAGATCACACCAGATATCGATTGCCGAAAAGATCGTCAATCGCGATGGAGTAAGCCAGCGCACCACCGGCAATCTTCTGCTCGTCGGAGACCACTACGAAGAGTACGGCGAGGTACAGGAGCACCGAACGGTGGAAGGCAGGCACATGAACTTTCATGCGGACGTGTTCGGCAGCATCGTGTCGAGCGGCGGGCAAGTGCATCTGTTTGCCAACTTCGCAGGTGGCACCGTAAGGAACCCGGGAGGCCTGATCCGGATCGATGGCCGTGCGTCACGAGCGGTGTTTGAAGCGCGCGAAGGCGAGTTGCAGGCCAGCTATGCCGAAAGTGTAACCATTGTTGCCGGCAAGGTACGGCTCGGACATGCAATAGGCTGCGACATCGTTGCCGAAGACGTCGAACTTGACGATGCCGTCGGATGCACCATTGCCGCACGGCGTGTCCGGATAAAAAGCGCCGGAGCGGGGCGGAACGCAGAAACCCTGATTACGGTCTGCGTTCCGGACTTTGCCTCGCTGGATAAACGCCGCGCCGAAGCAACCAGGGAAATTGACAAGCTGAAGCGTCGAATCGTTGCAAAGCAGACAATCCTTGACAGCCGCATGACCTCCGAGGAGATCAGGAAATATATGGCCGCCGATCAGCGCATTCGTTCCGGCGCACTCAAGCTGACGCCATCCCAGGAAGCACAATGGCATCAGGCGGCGCAGAAACTGGTCGGCCCCCTGTTCGAGATCCAGACTTTGCAAAATGAACTGGACACGCTCGATGCATCCCTTGGCGAGCGGAACGAACAACTGATTGCGCTGGAGAACCAGCGGGCGGACGCGGGCGCCGATGTCCTCTGCGAAGTGAGGCGGATAGCAGGCGATGTCGCGGTACAAATCATCGCCATCGAACCCGCAGTGCCGGTTCTCGCCGGGGTCGAAGTATCGAAGCTAAGGCGCAAGTTGCGCGACACCCGCGCGGTGCGCCAGCGACTGTTCCGCGGCCAGTCGGGCAGCTTTTCCTGGACCTGGAAGCCGCCCTCCGCAAAATGACGGGCCGCTGCGGTGGCATCAATGCAAGGCGGTTACGGCGCCGACGGAGGTGACCATCGAGGCTCCAGAAAGGTCGGCGCTCACGGTGTTGCGGTGCGGATCAGCGCCTTCCCCTCCCGGCTTCGGCGGCCACGGGTTGCCGCCGCGCGCAGCACGAAAGCAGAAGCACGGATTTCCTCGATCATGGTCAAAAGTGCGTTGACCCGGGTGCAACGGTCAAGGATACTGAGTCTCATGCCGCCTTGTTCCCGAACCACAACCCATCCAAGCAACGACGCCGAGGTACCACATGTTCGATTCGCCGATGGAACACTGCCAAGTCTGCGGGCAGATGATAGCGCTGGACCAGAGCAAGCCGGAGTGCGGACGCAGGAACGGATGCGCCACAGACACGGTATGCCCTCTGCAGAAGTATTTTGCCGGCATCGATTGCAGCGCTGGCCAGCCCAAGGAGAATCTGCGTGACAAAGAACAATGAACGCCGCAATTTCTGGCGCGCCGTATTTCATTCACCGGTGCGCCTGACCACTCCTGACGGCGATGCCTATGCCCAACTTCTGGACATATCGCTAAAGGGTGCGCTGCTGGAAACCGGCAGCGGCTGGAACGGCAGGCCCGGCGAGGAATGCCAGCTGAGCCTCGAACTCGCACCGGACGTCACGATTTCCATGCGAACTACCGTAGTGCATGTGGAAGGGCCGCAGATCGGCTTGCGCTGCGCCAGCATCGACCTCGACAGCATCACGCATCTGCGCCGGCTGGTAGAACTCAACAGCGGCGATCCGGCGATTCTTGACCGGGAGTTTGGCAGTCTGGTCCGCGAGAGTTGAAGCGCCGACAATAGTCGGCGGTGGCGCCGCGGTGATGCAGGCCGACGGCATCCCGGGCCTTCCAGCCCGGATCCGTGGTTGCCCCGTTCGCTGAGACCGGGGATATCGCGGCGGTTTCATTCAGGTGGATTACAGAGAATGAGCGAAGTGATTTCCGTTGCTCGGCGCGACCTGATCGGCGACGCCTGGGGCGGCCTTGCTGCGATGTTGGTGGCATTGCCCGCCGCAATCGCATTTGGCGTCACCATCTTTTCGCCCTTGGGCGGATCACTGGCCGCAGAAGGGGCGCTCGCCGGCATTCTTGGCGCCACCGCTCTCGGACTCATCGCGTCCGCCTTCGGTGGCAGTTCGCGGCTCATAACCGCCCCCTGCGCGCCTGCGGCGGCCGTGCTGTCCGCCCTTGCGGTGAGTTTCACCCAGCAGAGCATTCCCCCCGCTGCGGCAATTGTCCTGCTGAGCATGATCGGCCTGATTGCCGGCGCGATCCAGATCAGCCTCGGCCTGGTCGGCGTCGGCCGTCTGATCCGGTTCGTCCCCTATCCGGTGGTCAGTGGCTATCTGAGCGGCGTCGGCCTGATCATCATCGGCAGCCAGATTCCGAAATTTCTGGGGGCGCCATCGGGCACAAGCCTGATCGATGCGCTGCAGACCCCGGCAGCGTGGGCGTGGCAGAGCATCGTCGTCGGCGTGGTGGTCGTTGCCGCGATGATGCTGACGCCTCGGCTGACACGTACCATCCCTGCCGCGATTCTTGCGCTGCTGGCCGGCATCGGCTGTTACCTGCTGCTTGGGCTCCTTGACCCGGCGCTGCTGAGTACCGACAACAATCCGCTGCTCGTCGGCACACTCACCGGCAGCGATGCAAGCCTGGCCGAATCAATCCGGCGCCACTGGCTCGCATTCAGCAGCCTTGCCCTCCGCGATATCGCCCAGGCTCTGGTGCCGGCCCTGACGCTGGCAGTCCTGCTTTCGATAGATACTTTGAAGACCTGCCTGGTCGTCGACGCCATGACAAACTCGCATCACGACTCGAATCGCGAGCTGGTTGGGCAGGGTCTGGGCAATGTTGCCTCCTCCCTGATCGGGGGCATTCCCGGCGCGGGAACCATGGGCGCCTCGCTTCTCAACATTTCCGGCGGCGGCACGACAAAGCGTTCCGGCATGATCGCGGGCGCCCTTTCGCTGCTCGCTTTACTCGCCCTGGCGCCGCTGATCGCCTGGGTGCCGATCGCTGCACTGGCGGCAATCCTGATCGTCATCGGCTTGCGCATGATAGACCGGCACAGCCTCAGCTTCTTTTTCACGCCTGCCACACGGCTGGACTTCATGGTCATCGTCGCCGTCATCCTGGTGGCGATCTTCGGCAACCTCATCGCGGCCTCCGGAGTCGGTGTCGCGCTGGCAATCATGCTGTTCCTTCGCGAACAGACAAAAAGCTCGGTGGTGCGCAACCGCATCGAGGGCGAGGAGATTGTTGTCCGCCGCGCGCGCACGCTGCATGACCCGGCGGAAATGGCGCACGAGGGAAGCGATGTCGTGGTCTTCGAGTTGCAGGGCAGCCTGTTCTTCGGCACCGCCAGCCAACTGCTTGCCGCACTGGAGCCGGAAACCGGCAGCCGCAAGTACGTCATCCTCAGCATGCGCCGCGTCCAGTCGCTTGACGTAACCGCGACACACGTGCTTGAACAGATAAAGGATCGACTCGAAGAAAATGATGGCTACCTGGTGTTCTGCGATATTCCCAGGGGGCTGCCCAGCGGCTTGAAGATGAAGCGATTCCTCAAGGACACCGGGGTGGTGCGCCCCACCAACAAGGCGTTCGCTTTCCGTCAGCTCGATGAAGCGCTTGAGTGGGTGGAGGCGCGAACCCTGGCGGAAGCCGCCGTCGGGCAACCGGAAACAACCGCGCTCGACTTGCGCGACATCCCGCTCCTTGCCGGCCACGGCGAAGATGCCCTGCGCGCGCTGGAAGGCGCCATCGAGATGCGCACCGTCAAGGCCGGCAAGAAGGTGTTCAAGGCTGGTACGGCTAGCGACGAGCTGTTCGTGGTACGACGTGGCCTGGTGAAAGTCACCCTGTCGATTCACAAGAAGGAAAGCTACCACCTGGCCACCGGCGGTCCCGGCGATATCATCGGCGGCATGGGATTTCTTGACGCCATGAACCACGCCGCCGATGCGCTGGCGCTCACCGATACCGAGCTCTATGTGCTTTCGCACAGAAATTTCCTCGAGCTGACCGAGCACCATCGCGCCCTTGCCCTGGCGATTGTCGAGAACATAGCGCGCAGCCTCGGCGACCGGCTGCGCGGGACCATTGCGGAAATCCAGTCGCTGCGTGGTTGAACATGGCGCGGCAATGCTGCTGGCACCGAGACCGTGATGTTGGTGATGAAGACAAGGGTGCCGCCGCTAGCCAACCGGTACGTAGCGATGTCTTGGCACGTATTCTGCATTAATGTCATCAAGCACCTCAAAATTTGGTGCGAAGGGACCGTTAACCCAGTTCTTCAGATTGATCTTGCCGCCAGTAGTGGATAAAGCGGCATTCTTTGCCGGAGATTCCGATGCGAAAAGCCAGTTCGAGACAAACAGCAGTTCTTCCTCTTGGTATCAAGAATAGAGTAATAACAGAATTGCCAGCCTTGGTTGCCCTGACTGCAATCGGTGAGCCCTGGTTTTCGGAACAACATCAGTCTGATCTGCTTGTCGTAGCACTTGTTGTTCGCGAGTTGGCCGCGGCAGAAAGTCTTCAAGCGCAGTGCGCAGCCGAGTTGCAGCGCCTGTGTGAGCAAGTCATCACCGCCGAAAACAGAGTTGAGATTGCCGTGAATCTTGCCGAGTGTCTGCCCTGGTTACAGGTACAGCCAAACTTCCAAATCGAGCAGAGCCTGAAGGCCGTGGCTGCCCGGCATTTGGCCCGCGCTGCGTAGGTTGGTCCAGCGGCCTCCGGCACCCCTGCCGTATCGTCTGGCGCGGGCGCGTCCCGATTGCCGCTTCATGGGCGTCGAGCACGCTCTGCGGCCTTGGGCCTGGCTTCGCTGTCGCCGTCTGACCAACGTCCAGATTCATTTCGACAATTTCCGGGCCAATCCTTTTGGAGGCTGCTCGCTCGTCCATGCTTTTCGCGCACCGGCCCCCGTGCAACGGCTGTCGCTCAAGACCCGGGCCGAGATGAAGGCAGATGCGCGACTGGTCAGCAAAAGCTTCATCATTCCTGACATCCGGCCCGAAAGCACCGTCGAGGTGGCCGATCGCCGAGGAACCTGCCCGTGTCTCTACCGGCCGGCGGGCTGAATATCGCCAGATACCGCCCCGACCCTGAAGGGACCGGGACATAAACGCGGCGTTTGCCTCGCAATTGCGGCCATCGAAGGCGCTGTCCATGCCCAATAATCCCCCTCAGACTGACCCCGGCTACGCGCCGGGATCGACGAGGAGTCACACATGGCCGACATCATCTGCGTCATCGGCAACAAGGGCGGCACCGGCAAGACCACGATTTCCCACATGCTATGCCATGGCATGGGCCTGCTCGGACAACGCTCGGTCTGCGTGCTCACTGATAGCGGTCGCGAGCCTCTGGACCCGAGCGGCCGCCGCTATCTGGTCGCCGACGCCCGTTCGCGCGAGGCGCTGAGCAAGGTGACCAGCAAGATCCGCTCGCTCAAGGCGTGGATGGGGATCATCGACGGCGGCGGCAATCGCACCGAGATGGACCGCGATCTCTACAGCATGGCCGATCTGGTGCTGCTGCCGTTTCGCGATTCGCACGAGGATATCCGCACCGTGATCCGCGATCTGGAAATGTTCCCGCGAGCCTATGCGATCCCGTCGCAGTGGCCCACCAATGTCTGGCAGCGCGATGCTGCGGAAAGGACCGTCGACGAATTCCTTGCCCGCTTCGGTAACCGCATTCTTTCACCGGTAGTCGCAATCTCTGCCAGCAAGCACCTGCTGCAGAAAACCATTCCCGGCAACCTGCCCTCGCCACTGGCCAACGCCAGTCGCGGCATCGCCCGTCAGGTGCTGGATCTGCTGCAGATATCCTTCGCCGACGAGGAAGATCGCGCCGACGAAGATACGGTTGCTCGAGCGGTCAGCGGCCCCCGGTCGTTTCGATGAGGATGGCGGCCTGAGAGATCGTTACTGGCACCGCTTGCGGCCCGCCAGCAGGGTGACTTCCCGCTGTGGGACCATTGCGAAAATCCGGTCCCCGCATGATTGAGCATGGCGCGGCGGCACCGTGGCCGGGCGTTGTGGTCCGGCCGCACCGGCCCCGATCAGCAGCGGGGTGCGGTCACAACTAGGGCGGTGCGGGCTTGCCGGTGGTACTGAAGACACGTCTGGCAGCGGTCACCAGGATAAACAAGTCCCGGGCCGACATGTCGGGAAATTGCTCATGCAGCGCGACATGCGCCAGGTGCTCGTGGGGCCGGCCATCCCAGCTATTGGCAGGATCAAAAAAAGGCAGAAGCACCTCATACGCTTCAGCAAAAATCGTCCGTAACTGCGGGTTGCTGCGGCGATCTTCGCCGGTAGCGGGGTCTGTCATGGTCGGTTTACCTGTTCAATCGCAATCATCATTTCAATCCCCTGCGCCACCGGGTCTGCGCAAGACGCAGGAAGGCGCAGCCGATCGCCGCACTAAAGAACCAGTTCCAGCCCTTCGCGGGCGAGCAGAGTCGCGGCCGCACCGTCACCGGCGCGGCCAGACCCTTCCAGTGCGAGCGCAAAGGCGCGCTCCAGATCGTCATCCGAACGCAAGGGCTCGTGGTGGGTACATACCAGTTGCTTCACACCGAGCCGGGTCGCCCAGGCCATGTTCCCCTCCAGCGTTCCATGCCCCCAGCCAATCCGGGTCGAATACTCGGCGGCCGTGTAGGAACTGTCGGCGATCAGCACATCAAGCCCGGCCAGAGCCGCGTCGAGTTGCGCCTGCTGCAGGTCGACGATCTGCTGAAACTCGCCGTAGCCCTCGTCCTGCGGGGAGTAGATATTCGGCCACGGCTCGTGGTCCCCGGTAAAAAACACCGACTTGCCGTTGCAGTCGATGCGATAGCCGAAATTGACCACCGGGTGATTGAGCATGAGCGGCGTTACCGTGGCGTCCCCCACGGTAACCGGTACGCCGATGCTCAGTGTCGCGTACTCGATATTGCCCCGCATTTCCGCCTCACGCACCGGAAAATAGCTGTACTGCAACTGCACATCGATGATCTGGTCGATGCCTCGTCCGGCAACCACGTCGTAGCCGCCGTGGATGCGTACCGAATTGCCGGGGATGTACAGCGGGGCAAAGAAAGGCAAGCCTTGAATGTGATCCCAATGCGTGTGCGTCATGAAAACATTGGCCCGCACCGGCAGATGCTTCAGCAGTTCCTGCCCCAGAGGAAATATTCCGGTACCGCCATCAAGAATGATGAGCGAACCATCGTCGCTGCGCACTTCGATGCACGTCGTATTGCCGCCGTACCGCATGGTATGCGGGCCCGGCGACGGAATCGATCCGCGCACGCCCCAGAAACGCACCTTCATTGATTCGCCTTCACTGTTCTTTGCCAACCTGGGCGAACATCATGGCATCTTCAGCAATCTTGTCCAGCGAACCGAGTTTCACGATTATCACTTCCATGTCATCACCGAAGCGCAGCGGGGCTGCCGGCGCCTCGGTTGCGCGCCAGGGATTGCCGCTGTCACCGATCTCGCGCAAGCGAACCACCTGATCCGCCACCCGCAGACAATCCATCATGGCGGAGGGTTCGGCGAGAGGATTGTGATGATCGCGAATACAGTCCACCAGTTCCCCGGAAAACGCCCAGCGCTTGGCCAGAAGTGCGCCTGCCAGGCCGTGATCGACGCCGATCACGGCTTTCTCGGCCTGATGCAGAGGTAACGCATGTTCGACGGCATGGCTCAGCGCATCGTGAAACTCGGCCGGCAGAAACTGCGCAAATACGACCTTGCCGAAATCGTGCAGCAGCCCGGCAATGTAGCAGTCGCCGGGATCGGCCTCGCCCCGGGCGGACTGGGTCGCCAGCTGCCGCGCGGTACCGGCAACGACCAGGGAATGCAGCAGATAACGCTGAATATCGAAACCCGCCGTGTTCATGCGCGGCAATATGCCCGCCGCCGCAAAGCCGAGCGCCAGATTCTTGATCGTATTGATGCCAAGATAAACCACCGACTGGCCGACCGAGGTGATCCGGGAAGGCAGACTGTAGTATGCCGAATTGATTATCTTGAGAATCTTCACGGTCATCACCGGATCCTTTTCGATCACGGCGACCACTTCCTTGGGGCGGCAATTGATATCGCGCGTGAGTTCGAGAATTTTCTGAACGCTGCGCGGAAACGCCGGCATGCGCTCGACGGCCGCGCCCAGTTTGCGTTCGAGTTCGGGAGTCAGTGCGCTCAATCAGGCGTCCTCATGGGCGCTGATTATACGGCCCGAATCAGTTGAAACATCCCAACCACCCTCTCGCGGATTCTCTGCTCGCGCATCACATGTCAATCCCGCTAGAATCGCCCCTTGCCCACAGTCAGGAAGCAATTCATGGAAGCGTTTCGCTGGACCCCCTGCTTCGTCACCGGCCTGACCGATGTCGATAACCAGCACCATCACCTGGTCGACGTCATCAATCGATTCGGTAATCTGGTCATGCGGCAGGAGGGCGCGTCCATCACCGACCTGGAATCGATATTTGCCGAACTTGCGGCCTACGCCCAGTATCATTTTGTCGAAGAAGAGGCCTTGATGATATCGGAAGGCATCGATTCGCGGCATGTAGCGCAACACCGGCAGAGCCACGCTGACTTTCTCGATGAGGTGACCCAGTTGCATGCGGACGTATCCGCCAACAACCTGGATGCGACGAAGCCGCTGCTGCAGTTCCTGACGCATTGGCTGGCCTACCACATCCTCGGCGCAGACCAGTTCATGGCCAGGCAGATAGCCTCGATCCGGGCCGGATGCCGACCCGAGGACGCCTATCTGGCAGATACGAACGCCAATGACCCGGCCACCGATACCTTGCTGAAGGCGCTGAACGGACTGTTTGTGCAAGTTTCGGAACGCAATCACGAACTGGTGCAACTGAACAAGACCCTGGAAGCGCGAGTGATGGCACGTACCGAGGCCTTGACCGATGCCAACCAGCAACTCGATGACCTGGCCAATACCGATACGCTGACCGGCCTGCCGAACCGCCGTTACGCACTGCGCCGCTTCGCCCTGGAATGGGATGCCGCCTTGCGTGACGACGCACCGCTGGCCTGCATGATGATCGATGCCGACGGATTCAAGGTCATCAACGACACTCATGGTCACGACGCAGGAGATGCCGTGCTGCGCGCGCTATCGGCGCGCTTGCAGCACGCGGTGCGCACCGACGATATTGTCTGCCGGCTGGGTGGCGACGAATTCCTGATCATCTGCGCAAAGACACCGCTGGGGGGCGCACTGAAACTGGCCGAGACGATCCGGCAGGAAGTCGCGGCACTGCGCGTTCCCGCGGGTGCAGGCGAGTGGTGCGGCAGCATCAGCGTCGGCGTTGCTGCGCGCACAGCGGCCATGCACAAACTCGACGACCTGATGAAGGCCGCGGACCTTGGCGTCTACGCAGCCAAGCGCAATGGTCGCAACTGTGTCGCGACCGCGGAGTAATCACATGAACGCAGCAAACACACTCTCCCTCCCCTTCAAGGGGAGGGCTGGGGAGGGGACGGGTCAATTCAGGCCGGGAACAGGCTGATGCTCAGCGCGCGGCCGCGCGCGCCGGAGCCGCACCAAGCGCTCCGTCCTCCAGTTCCTGTGCGTCTTCGATCTCGATTCTTTGCCCGTCCGCCAGAATCGCATCCTCGGTCCGTTTGTTCATGATCACGATGCTGATGCGGCGATTGATCGGGTTGTAGGCATTCTGCTTGTCGAACAACACGGTTGACGCCAGACCCACCACGCGCATTACCTTGTCATCACGCATGCCGCCGGCAACCAGCTCACGCCGCGAGGCGTTGGCGCGGTTGGTGGATAGCTCCCAATTGCTGAAGTCGCGCGCACCCCCGGCAAAAGGCTGGGCGTCGGTGTGGCCCGCCAGGCTGACATGGTTTTCCACATTGTTCAGCGTCTTGCCGATTTCGCGCAGGATGACGCGGGTGTAGGGTTTTACTTCCGAGCTGGCCGAATCAAACATCGGCCGGTTCTTTTCGTCAACAATCTGGATGCGCAGGCCCTCGCTGGTGAGATCGAGCAGCAACTGGTTCTTGAACTGCTTGAGCGTCGCGTTAACGTCGATCAGG
>CAIZKA010000391.1 GCA_903933395.1 uncultured beta proteobacterium
CATTAGCCACAGAGGACACAGAGAACACAGAGAAATGCAAACCAGAAAGGTTTTCCTCTGTGACCTCTGTGTCCTCTGTGGCTAAAAAGGTTTTCTTCTTCTAATGCCTTTTTCCGCCAACTGCCCGGCCTGCGGCGCGCCGGTCGTCTTCAAGTCATCGGCGTCTTTCCACTGTGTCTGCGAGTTCTGCCGCAGCACCCTGGTGCGCCACGGCGGCAACCTGGAAAACCTCGGCCGCATGGCCGATCTGCTCGAGGATGCCTCGCCGATCCAGCTCGGCACCGAGGGCCGCTTTCGCGGCGTGCATTTCGCCGTGGTCGGGCGCATCCAGTTGCGCTACGGGTCGGGGCTCTGGAACGAGTGGCACCTGCTGTTCGACGACATGCGGGGCGGCTGGCTGTCCGATGCCAACGGCGAATACACGGTCAGCTTCCTGACGCCGCCGGAAGCGACGCTGCCCGGGTTCGCCACACTGATGCCGAACGACGAGCTCAAGCTCGCCGGCCGCGACTTCGTCGTCACCGACCTTGAAGAAGCCATGTGCATCGCGGGCGAAGGCGAACTGCCCTTTGCCTTCGGCGCCGGCTACCCGGCACAACTGGCCGACCTGCGCACCACCGGCGAATCCGAGCCCGCCTTCGCCAGCATCGACTACTCGGAAACGCCGCCGCTGTTCTTCGTCGGCGCGTCGATGCCTTTCGAGTCCTTCGCCTTCGCCAACCTGCGCGGCGAGCAAACGACGAAGGCCGCCGGAGTCAAGGCGCTGCAGTGCCCGCGCTGCGGCAGCGCCATCACCCTGCACGACAAGGCGGTGCAAAGCGTTGCCTGCCAGTCCTGCCTGACCGTGCTCGAACCCGCCGATGACAGCCTGCGCATCCTGCAGAAGGCCACGGCCGCACGCGCCGTCGAACCGCTGATTGCGCTCGGCAGCGTCGGCAAATTCGGAGGCCGCGACTGGACCGTAATCGGTTTCCAGCAGCGCGTCATCACGGCAGATGACATCGACTACCCCTGGCAGGAGTTCCTCCTCCACCACCCGCAGGAAGGCTTTCGCTGGCTGGTGGAATCGACGGGGCACTGGAACTGGGTCAGCCCCGTCACGAAGCCGCCGCAGTATCACACCGGCTTGCCGACGACGATCTACGACGGCGAGATCTTCACCCGCTACTCGGCGGGTTCCGCCGAAACCCGCTTCGTGATCGGCGAATTCACCTGGAAGGTGAAGGTCGGCGAAACCTGGGAAATCGCCGACTTCGTCGCGCCACCGAAAATGCTCAGCCGCGAATCCAGCCACAACGAAGCCACCTGGTCGCTGAGCGAATACCTGCCGGTGGAGGAAGTCGTCGCCGCCTTCAAGCTGAAAACCCCGCTGCCGGCACCGGTCGGGGTCGGCATGAACCAGCCGAACCCGCGTGCAGAGAACCATCGCCGGGTCTGCAGCATGTTCTGGAAGTTCCTCGGCCTGGCCATCGTCGCGCAACTGCTCTGGGTCTTCATCTTGGGCGGGCGCACGCTGCTGGACCAGCGCCTGGTGTTCTCGCCGGCGAGCGACGAACCCGTCACCACGCAGACCTTCCATCTCGACAAACCGGTGCGCAACCTCGTGCTGCGCCACGAAACCGATCTCGACAACAACTGGCTGGGCCTCGACATGACCCTGGTCGAAAAAAACAGCGGCAAAGCCTGGCTCGCGCAAAGCGACGTCGCCTACTGGCACGGCGTCGATGACGGCGAGAGCTGGAGCGAGGGCGATCGCACGCGGGAACTGGTGTTCCGCGACCTGGCGCCGGGAACTTACTATTTCGTCATCGACCCGGAAATTTCCAACGAGAAGCCCGTCAGGGTGGCCGATCGCGTCAAGGTCATCCGCGACCAGGCGGCGTGGAGCAACTTCTTCTTCCTGTTGATCTTCCTCGCCCTGCTGCC
>CAIZKA010000392.1 GCA_903933395.1 uncultured beta proteobacterium
CCAGTGACGCCCAGTACAACACGTTTGCCCCGAAACTCGTTCATGACATTAAAATCCCGCCGATCGGCACTCAAGCGGGGATTGTAAACCATGGCCATACGCGATTGGCCCGCAGCAGAACGTCCGCGCGAACGCTTGGCACTGCAAGGTGCGGCGGCTCTGTCAGACGCGGAACTGCTGGCAATCTTTTTGCGGGTCGGAATCCGTGGCAAAAGCGCGGTGGATCTGGCCCGCGAACTGCTGGGCAGCTTCGATGGCGACCTGGCGCGCCTTGCAGCTGCCGGCACGAAGGATCTTGCCCGCCTTTCCGGCATCGGACCGGCGAAAGCCGCCCAACTCGCCGCGACGCTGGAACTGGCACGCCGTGCCCTCGCCGGATCATTGAAAGCGAAGGACACGATGGCCTCGCCCCAGGCGGTTCGCGACTGGCTGCGCCTGTCGCTGGGCAACCTGCCGCACGAAGTCTTCGTTGCCCTGTGGCTCGATGCCCAGAACCGGCTGATCGCCAGCGAGGAACTGTTTCGCGGGACGCTGACGCAAACCAGCGTTTATCCGCGTGAAGTCGTCAAACGGGCATTGATGCATAACGCCGGCGCAGTAATACTCGCACACAACCACCCTTCGGGCCTTGCCGAGCCATCACGCGCCGACGAAGTGCTCACTTCGTCGCTAAAACAGGCCCTGGGACTGATCGACGTCAAGCTCCTGGACCATTTCATCGTAACCGGGGGCGCCGAGCCACTGTCCTTCGCCGAACGTGGATTGATATAAAAAGGATTGAGTTTTAGGGCAATTGTTTGGTAAACTAGCCGGCTTCGCAAAATCAGCATTCAGGAGCACCACATGTCTCGCGTATGTCAAGTGACGGGCAAGGCCCCGATGGTAGGGAACAACGTATCCCACGCCAACAACAAGACCAAGCGTCGTTTTCTGCCGAATCTGCACAGCCGCCGCTTCTGGATTGAAAACGAAAACCGCTGGGTCAGCCTGCGCGTGTCCAACGCGGGCTTGCGCACCATCGACAAGAAGGGCATTGACGTTGTCCTCGCCGAGCTGCGTGAGCGCGGCGAGCGCGTCTAACAGGAGAAAGCATCATGGCAAAGGGCGGACGCGAAAAGATCAAGCTGGAATCCACAGCCGGCACGGGGCACTTCTACACCACGACAAAGAACAAGAAGACCACCCCGGAAAAGCTGGAGTTCCTGAAGTATGACCCCAAGGCGCGCAAGCATGTCGCCTACAAGGAAGTAAAGCTGAAGTGATTCAGGCCTTGCTCAATAAAAAACCCGCTGCGGCGGGTTTTTTATTGGCTGTTCGCCCTTGCTTCAGATCGCGTAGCGCCGCAGGCGCAGGGAAAACTCTTCCAGCTGGCGAATCCCGCTTTGCTCGGCGCGCGCCACCCAGTCCTGCAACTGCATCACGAGCTGGTCGTGCGATGCAGCAGAGCGGGCCCACAGCGCTTCCAGGTCGGCGCGCATGGCGTAGCCCCGGGAAAGCCGTTCGCTGCGCGCAAGCAGCGCCGCGAGGCGCTCCTGCTGCGGCGCCGGCAGGGCTGCGCCGTCTTCGCCCAGCAGGCGCTTCATCATGCGTCCTTCGCGCGCCTCGATCTTCAACTGGGCAAACTCTTCGGCGGCAAGCTGGCGCAGGCCATTCATATACTTTGCCAGAACGTCATAGCGGTGAGTGACAACTGCCTGCAACAATTCGACGTCTATTGTCGGTCGCGCCGCGCCCAGCCGAAGCTTGGGCGCCACCTTCTTCACTCGCGCGAGTCCGAGCTTCTCCAGCGCGCAGATGTACATCCAGCCGATGTCGAACTCGTACCACTTGCTTGAGAGTTTGGCGGAGGTGGCAAACGCGTGGTGGTTGTTATGCAGTTCCTCGCCGCCTATCAGAATGCCCAGCGGAAAGAAATTGGTGGACGCATCGGCGCAGGCGAAATTCCGATAGCCCCAGAAGTGGCCGATGCCATTCACCACGCCGGCCGCCCAGAAGGGAATCCAGACCATCTGCACGCCCCAGATCAAGGCGCCCGGCCAGACGCCGAACAAGGCGACATCGATGCCCAGCATGAGCATGATCCCCAATTTGTATGGCAGGGCATAAACCTTACGTTCCAGCCAGTCATCTGGTGTGCCGTGACCATAGCGCTCCAGGGTATCGGCATTGCGTGATTCCCTGACATACAGAAACACGCCCGTCCACAGCACCCGATTGATGCCGAACACCTGCGGGCTGTGCGGATCGGCTGCCGTCTCGCACTTGGCGTGATGCTTGCGGTGAATCGCCGCCCATTCCTTCGTGACCATGCCGGTCGTCAGCCATAACCAGAAGCGGAAGAAATGACTGGGCAGCGGGCCCAGATCGAGCGCGCGATGGGCCTGATGCCGGTGCAGGAAAATGGTGACTCCGGCGATGGTGACGTGGGTCATTACCGCAGTAACAAGCACGTAGCCCCACCAGGGAAGATCAAGAATGCCGGAGTACATGAAGATAGCCTTTCAAGAGTGGGGAGAGTCTGCGCGCCTAGCAGACTCCATGTCAATGTTTTGCCTTGCTGCGCGCTGGTTCGGCATCAGCAAGACGAAAATCGATCTTGTTCGCCTCCATGTCGACACGGGTCAATTGCACACGTACCCGGTCGGACAAGCGGAAGCGCCTGCCACTGCGCTCGCCGACCATCGCATGCGACTTTTCGTCGAAATGAAAATAGTCCTGCCCGAGGTCGGAGACATGCACCAGGCCTTCGACAAACACCCCGTCCAGCGCGACGAAGATGCCGAAGGGGACCACCGAGGAAATGCTGCCCTCGAAGATTTCGCCGACGCGGTCCTTCATGTAGAAGCACTTGAGCCAGGCCTCGACATCGCGCGTGGCATCGTCGGCCCGCCGCTCGGTCATCGAACAGTGCAGGCCGATTTCCTCCCAGTTGCCGGGTTCATATTGCCGTGCCGCCAGCGCCGACTTTATGGCGCGATGCACCAGCAGATCGGGGTAGCGGCGGATGGGCGAGGTGAAGTGCGTATAGCTCTCGTAGGCCAGGCCGAAATGCCCGACATTGTCCGGGCTGTAGATGGCCTGGCGCAATGATCGCAGCATCACGGTCTGCAACAGCTGCCGGTCCGGCCGCTGGCCGATCTTTTCCAGCAGCTTGGCATAGTCCTGCGCCTTGGGCGCATCGCCCCCGCCGAGCTGAAAGCCGAAGGTACCGAGAAAATCGCGCAGCTTGACCAGGCGTTCCGGCGTGGGTCCTTCATGCACGCGATACAGCGACGGATGGTCGCGTTCGCGCAGAAACTCCGAGGCGCAGACATTGGCCGCCAGCATGCATTCCTCGATCAGCTTGTGCGCCTCGTTGCGCTCGTAGGGCTCGATGCGTTCAATCTTGCCGTGGTCATCGAAGATCATGCGCGTTTCGGTGGTTTCAAAATCGATGGCGCCACGCTTGACGCGCTCCTTCGCCAGTTGCCGGTACAGCGTGTCCAGCGCTTCCAGGTGCGGCAACAGCGCCCCCAGTCGCTTGCGGGTCGGTCCGTCCTTGTCATACAGGGCAGCGGCAACTTCCGTGTAGGTCAGGCGCGCATGCGAAAACATCACTGCCGGATAAAAGCGATAGCGGCTGATCGCGCCGGTGGCGTTGATCGCCATGTCGCACACCATGCACAACCGTTCCACCTGCGGATTGAGCGAGCACAGGCCATTCGAAATTTTTTCCGGCAGCATCGGAATCACGCGCCGCGGGAAATACACGGAATTGCCCCGGGCATAGGCGTCAGTATCCAGCGCGCCGCCCGCCGTCACATAGTGCGAAACATCGGCGATCGCCACAACCAGGCGAAAGCCCTTGCCCTGGCGTTCGCAGAACACCGCATCGTCGAAGTCCCTTGCCGTCTCGCTGTCGATGGTCACCAGCGGCAGCTTGGTCACGTCTTCGCGGCCCTTCCAGTCCGACTTGCGCACCACATCGGGCAATTTTTTGGCTTCTGCCAGCGCATCGCTCGAAAACTCGTAGGGAAGTTCGTGTTTGCGCAGGGCAATCTCGATCTCCATGCCCGGGTCGGCGTAATTGCCCAGAACTTCAACCAGGCGGCCGATCGGTTGCGAATGCTTGCTCGGCTGCTCGATGAGTTCAATCATCACCACCTGCCCCGACTGCGCCTTGAGCGCCTTCTTCGCACCCTTCTCGGGTGGTGCCAGCAGGATGTCCTGGCTGATGCGCTTGTTCTCGGCGGCGACGAAACGCACGCCATGCTCCTCGATCACGCGCCCCACCACGAACCGATTGGCGCGCTCCGTGACCTCGACGATCTTGCCTTCCGGGCGCCCCTTGCGATCGACGCCGATCACCCGGGCGATGACCTTGTCGCCATGCAGCACCTTGTCCATTTCCTTGGCGGATAGGAACAGGTCGGCACCGCCCTCTTCCGGAACCAGAAAACCGAAGCCATCCGGATGGCCGGCGATACGGCCGCGCACGAGATCTGCCTTGTCCGGAATCAGCCAGTCACCGCGCCGGTTCTGCATCAGCTGCGCTTCGCGCGCCATGGCTCCCAGCCGGCGCTGGAATGGCTCCAATTCGAAGGGCTGGATATCGAGCAGTTCAATGAGGCGCCCCAGTTCCAGCGGCGCGCCCTGCACCGCGAGCGTTTGCAGGATGTATTCGCGACTCGGCAGAGGCTGCTCGTACTTGGCCTTTTCGCGCTCGAACTGCGGATCGGCACGACGGATTTTTGAAAGCTTGCGGGTGTTATGCGTCTTGTTTGACAATCTGCTCTTTTCCTTTAGAATTCGCGCCTCGTTTCGCGCCTGCCCAGGTGGCGGAATTGGTAGACGCACTAGTTTCAGGTACTAGCGCTGAGAGGCGTGGGGGTTCGAGTCCCTTCCTGGGCACCAAGCATGGTACGCGAAAAAAGAAATGAGCAAAGGCCGCCAGGATTTTTCTAGCGGCCTTTTCTTTTTATGTCCCGGTCTCGGGATACCGTCCCGGGACCGCTACTTCCCTTATTCGAAGGGATGCCTCAATACTATTGTTTCCTCGCGATCCGGCCCGGTGGAGATCATGTCCACCGGCACGTCGCAAAGCTGTTCCATGCGCTTGATGTAGGCGCGGGCCTCTACCGGCAAACCTTCGAAGGTCTTGACGCCGACGGTGCTGCCCTTCCAGCCGGGCAAGGATTCATAGATCGGTTCACAACTGGCGAGGTCATCTGCGCCCACCGGCAGGATGTCCGAAACGCCGCCGTTGATGCGATAGCCGGTGCAGATCTTGAGTTCTTCGACACCGTCCAGAACGTCCAGCTTGGTGATGCACAGGCCCGAGACACCATTGATCTGGATCGCACGCTTCAATGCCGCCGCATCGAACCAGCCGCAGCGCCGCGCGCGTCCGGTGGTGGCGCCGAATTCATGGCCCTTGGTGGCCATGTGCTTGCCCACCGGGTCCTGTTTGTCCACGGCGTCATACAACTCTGTCGGGAAGGGCCCGCCGCCGACACGCGTCGTGTAGGCCTTGGTGATGCCCAGGATGTAATGCAGCATGCCCGGTCCGACGCCGGAACCCGCCGCTGCCGCACCGGCAACGCAATTGGACGAGGTGACGAAAGGGTAGGTGCCGTGATCGATGTCGAGGAGAGTGCCCTGAGCGCCCTCGAACAGCAGATTCGCCCCGCCTTTGTGGGCGTCGTAGAGCGCGCGCGGCACATCGGCGATCATTCTGGTCAGGCGTGGCGCGATGGCCATGGCCCCGTCGTAGACCTGCTGGAAATCGACGGTCGCGGCGCCGTGAAAATTCTTCAGCACGAAGTTGTGGTACTCGAGAATTTCACCCAGCCGCTCGGCAAAGCGCTTCGGCTTGGTCAGATCCTGCAAGCGCAGCCCGCGACGCGCCACCTTGTCCTCGTAGGCCGGCCCGATGCCACGCCCGGTGGTGCCGATCTTGTTGCTGCCGCGCGCGACTTCCCGGGCGACATCCATTGCCTGGTGGTAGGGCAGGATCAACGGACAGGCTTCCGAGATCTTCAGCCGTGCCTCGGCATCGATGCCGGCTTCCGCCAGCTCGTCGAGCTCCTTCATCAGCGCTTCGGGCGACAGCACGACGCCGTTGCCGATGTAACAGGTGACACCGGCACGCAGGATGCCGGACGGTACCAGGTGCAACACTGTCTTCTTGCCGCCGATGACCAACGTATGGCCGGCGTTGTGACCGCCCTGAAAGCGCACTACGCCCTGCGAGTGATCCGTCAGCCAATCGACGATCTTGCCCTTGCCCTCGTCGCCCCATTGGGTGCCGACGACCACGACATTCTTTGCCATTTCAGTCTTCCTTCAGGGATTCAATGATCCAGTTGTCGCCGTTGCGCACCAGAATCCGGTCGCAGCCGGCTTCGCGCCATGTGCCCGCGTGCCCCGGCAGGGCTAAAACCACGCGCTCGCCCTGCGCGCGCAGGCGCAAGGCCTCGGCGTGCAGCGCATCATCCTCGGGCCAGGGAGCGAGAATCGCCCCCCGCGGCTCGCGATTCGGCGCCAAACGCGCCAGTTCCCGCAAGTCCATGGAAAAACCGGTGGCCGGTCGGGCACGACCGTAGGTCCGCCCGAAATCATCGTAGCGACCACCAAGGGCCACGGCGCCCGGATTGCCGGCGCAATAGACGGCAAGGGCTACGCCGCTGTGATAGTGGTATCCGCGCAAGTCGGCCAGGTCGAAGCTGAGCGGCAAATCGGTAAGCGCTTCAGCAAGGCGCTGCAGGTCGGACAGCGCGGCCGCGATTTCGGGCAATGCCGGCAAGACCTGGGCTGCACGCGCCAGCACCCGTCTGTCGCCATACAACTCGGGCAGCGCCAGCAGTGCCGAGCGAACGGGATCGGCCACGCCGCTGACCAGTTCGCGCACGGTCGGCACGTCCTTGCCCTGCAAGGCGCCAAACAGTTCCTCCTCGGCCTCGACCGCCAGACCGGCTTTCCTGGCAAGCGCGCGAAAAACCGCCACGTGTCCAAGGTCGAAGCGGGATGCCTTGATGTCACACCGAATCAGGGCGGCTGCCAGCAGACGGATCATCTCGATATCGGCTTCCAGCCCGGCATGGCCGTAAAGTTCGGCGCCGATCTGCAGGGGCTCGCGTGTGGCATTGAAACCGGCCGGAAGAGTATGCAAGGCACTGCCGCAGTAGCACAGCCTCGTGACACCCTTTCGATTCAGCAGATGAGCGTCGATGCGCGCGACCTGCGGCGTGATGTCGGCACGCAGGCCCATGCTGCGGCCGGAGAGTTGGTCGACCAGCTTGAACGTGCGCAAATCGAGATCGTGGCCGCTGCCGGTGAGCAGGGATTCAACGTATTCAAGCAGGGGGGGGATGACAAACTCGTAGCCGTTGCGGGCGAACTCGTCGAGCAGGCTGCGCCGCAGCAGCTCGATGCAAGCCGCATCACGCGGCAGCACGTCTTCAATCGCTTCAGGCAGAAGCCAGCGCGGGTTTGCCATGTCAGTCAACGAAAAATCGTAAGCAGGACGACGCCAATCAGCATCGAAGACAGGCCGATGAAGCGAATCTGCCCGTCGCTGAGTTCCGTCACGCGGCGAAAGGTCTCCCGCCAGATGCGCGGTGCAAGAAAGGGCAGGAGGCCTTCGATCACCAGCATCAGGGCGAAAGCCAGCAGCAGAAGGTTGAGCATTGCAAACCGGACCGATCCTGATTACTTGCCCTTGCCGCTATTCTTCAGATACTTGAAGAACTCGGAATTGGGTTCGATCACCATAAGGTCGCTCTTGTTCCTGAAACTGCCGCGATAGGCTTCGAGGCTGCGATAGAAGGCATAGAACTCGGGGTTCTCGCCGAAGGCGCGGCCATAGATCGCCGCTCCCTTGGCATCGCCCTCGCCCTTGATCTTCTGCGCATCGCGATAGGCCTCGGCCAGAATCACTTCGCGCTGCCGGTCGGCATTGGCCTTGATTTTCTCGGCCTCGGCGGCACCTTCGGCCCGCAATTCGCTGGCCACGCGCTTGCGCTCGGTTTCCATCCGGCGGTATACCGACTCGGAGACTTCCGGCGGCAGGTCGACCCGCTTCAGGCGCACGTCGACAATTTCGACGCCGATCGCGCGCATCTCGGCATCGGCCTTCTTCTTCACCACGACCATGATGTCGTCGCGCGCGCCCGAAACCACGTCATGTACCGTGCGCCGGCCGAACTCTTCGCGCAAGCCCGCATTGACGGTCTGCGACAGCCGCGTTTTGGCCAGAGTCTCGTCGCCGCCGACGGAAACGTAGTACAGCTTGACGTCGTTGATGCGCCATTTGACGAAGGAATCCACCAGCACCGGCTTCTTTTCGGCGGTCAGAAACCGCTCCGGTTCGGGGGCGTCCAGCGTCAAAATACGCTTGTCGAAAATCCGCACGTTCTGGATCAGCGGCCACTTGAAGGCCAGGCCCGGTTCGGAAACGACTTCCTTGATCTCGCCAAGCTGGAAAATGATCGCGAACTGCCGCTGATCGACGGTAAAAATCGTCATGGCGAACAGCGCCAGCAAGCCGAAGATGAATGATGCAACGAAAGACAGATGGCGCTGCATCAACGTTCTCCCCGCTGACGCGAGCCCAGGTTGCCGCGCGCGCCCGCATCACCCGGTGCGGTGCGCTCCGTCTGCGGCGGCGCATCGGGCGTCGCGGCGGCGGCGGCCGGATTGACGCGCGGTACCGCGGCAACATCCACTGTCACCGGTGCGGCGGTTGCGGCACCGGCCGCCTGCATCAGTTTGTCGAGCGGCAGATAGAGCAGGTTGCCCGGCCCCTTGGCGTCGAGCATCACCTTGCTGGTATTGGCGTAAACCTGTTGTACGGTTTCGAGGTACATGCGACTGCGCGTCACTTCCGGCGCCTTGCTGTATTCGGTAAGGATCTGCTTGAAGCGCGACGCATCGCCTTCGGCCGTGACGATGATGCGCTGCCGGTAGCCGGTGGCTTCTTCCATCAGTCGCGATGCGGCGCCACGCGCGCGCGGAATCACGTCATTGGCGTAGGCCTGGCCTTCGTTCTTCTGCCGCTCACGATCCTGTCCCGCCTTGACGGCGTCATCGAAGGCGGCCTGCACCTGCTCCGGCGGCTGGGTACTCTGCATATTCACCGAGCGGACCAGGATGCCGGTCTTGTAGCGATCGAGGATTTCCTGAATCAGCTTCTGCGTATTGGCCGCGATCTGGTCGCGCCCCTCGTAGAGCACGAAGTCCATCTTGTTCTTGCCGACCACTTCGCGAATCGCGGTTTCCGCCGCCTGCATTACCGCATCATCGGGATGGCGGTTGTTGAACAGATAGGCCTGAGGATCCGATAACAGGTACTGCACGGCGAACTGCACGTTGACGATGTTCTCGTCGTCCGTAAGCATCAGCGCTTCCTTGAGAACCTTGTTCTTGTCCGAGCCGCGATAGCCGACTTCGACCGTGCGCACCCCCGTGACATTGACGATTTCATTGGTCTGGATCGGCCACGGCAGACGCCAGCGCAGACCCGGCTCGGTGGTTTCCTTGAAGCGGCCGAACTGGAGCACGACGCCGCGTTGCGAGGCGTCGACAATGTAGAAGCTGCTGCCCAGCCAGACCACGGCCACCAGCATCAGGATGATGCCGACGCCGCCGCCGAACTGCCTGGGGCTGATCGAGGGCATGCGGCTGCCCGTATCGTCACCACCACCGCCGCCACCCTCACTGCCGCCACCCTTGTTGCCGAACAGTCCGGACAGACGGCGATTGAAGTCGCGCCAGAGTTCTTCGAGATCGGGAGGGCCTTGATTACCGCCGCCGCGCTTGCCGCCACCGGGCTGATTGCCCCAGCCGTGGTCGTTGAGAGACATGAGGATTCCGGCTATCACGTGTGTATGGTTTGGGTAGTGGAAGAAGGGGAAACAGTAAGGGAACTCTCAGGCTGCAGCCGCGGGAAGATCATGATGCCGACTTGCCACCTCGGCCAAAGCCTCACGCAGCATGGGCAGTCCTGCTCCGCTACGGGCACTGAGTCGAACGCTGGAAATGTTACCACAGTCGTCATGCTCGATTGCGGGGCTGGCCGCCGTCAAATCGATCTTGTTCCATACCGTGATCTGTGGCACCTCGAGCGCCCCGATTTCCTTCAATACCGAGCCTACTGCCTGAATCTGCTGGTCGCGGTCAGGGCTTGCGGAATCAACCACGTGCAGCAGCAAATCGGCCTGTGCGGTCTCTTCCAGGGTGGCCTGAAAAGCCGCCACCAGGGCGTGCGGCAGATCGCGAATGAAACCGACCGTATCGGACAGGACAATCGGCCCGGCACCTTCGACGAATACCCGCCGCGAGGTGGTGTCCAGGGTGGCGAAAAGTTGGTCGGCAGCATAGGCGCCGGCCCTGGTCAAGGCATTGAACAACGTGCTCTTGCCGGCGTTGGTGTAGCCGACCAGTGAAATCGCCAATACCTCGCCGCGCGTGCGGGAACGCCTGCGCACCGCGCGCTGCCGCGCCATCTGTCGCAGGCGATCCTTGAGCAGGGAAACGCGCTTGCCGAGCAGGCGGCGGTCGGTTTCAAGCTGCTTTTCACCGGGGCCGCGCAGGCCGATGCCACCCTTCTGCCGCTCAAGGTGGGTCCAGCCGCGTACCAGTCGCGTCGCCAGATGCTGTAGCTGGGCCAGTTCAACCTGCAGCTTGCCCTCATGGCTTTTGGCACGCAGGGCGAATATGTCGAGGATCAGACTGCTGCGGTCGATCACGCGGCACTCAAGGGTCTTCTCCAGGTTGCGCTGCTGGCCGGGCGAAAGCTCGTGGTTGACGAGGACGACATCCGCTTCATGCTGGCGGACCGCATCGCCGATCTCGGCGACCTTGCCCTTGCCGGCAAACAGCGCCGGATCCGGCCGCGCCCGCTTTCCCGAAACCACCGCCAGCGCCCGGGCACCGGCACTGCCGGCCAGCAAATTGAACTCGGAAAGACGTTCGGCGAAGTCGCCTTCG
Organism: uncultured beta proteobacterium; assembly: GCA_903933395.1. GTDB lineage: Bacteria > Pseudomonadota > Gammaproteobacteria > Burkholderiales > Rhodocyclaceae > Sulfuritalea. The sequence goes on from CAIZKA010000392.1 coordinate 10,969, forward strand.
CCGAAATCAAGCTGTACGAGAATTGCCTTTTCGCCGCTGGCCGGGCGTTCAAACATCAGGACGATGCCTTCCTGGCCATCGCCGGCCGCGACACGGGGTGATCAATCGGCTTCGGCTTCCGCGGCAAAATTGACCGGCCGCGCTGGAACGACAGTGGAAATGGCGTGCTTGTACACCATCTGGGTTACCGTGTTCTTGAGCAGAACCACATACTGGTCGAAGGATTCGATCTGGCCCTGCAACTTGATGCCGTTGACCAGGTAGATGGAAACCGGAACGTGCTCGCGACGCAGCGTGTTCAGAAACGGGTCTTGTAACATTTGCCCTTTATTGCTCATGTTGGTGATCCTTTTAGGATTGTTGGTTTTTTGAGTGAATTACTGTAATCGATTTTGCGTCGCCGTGCCACCGGCGCCGACTTTCACTTTTCCCTCCGCAGCTTTGCTTTTGCCGGCCGGCCTTCCTTGGCAAAGGGATTCGTGCTGGTTTTGTACTGGATGCGCAAGGGCGTGCCCTGCAGCTTGAAAGCCTCGAGAAAGTAGCGCTCAAGAAAGCGGGTATAGGAAGCCGGTATGTGTTCCAGCGCATTGCCGTGAATCACGATGATCGGCGGATTGCTGCCGCCCTGATGGGCGTAACGCGGCTTCGGGCGGAAGGCACCATGGCGCGGCGGCGTTTGCTTTTCGATCGCGGCAATCAGCACGCGGGTCAATTTCGGCGTCGACATCTTGGCCATTGCGGCGGCGTAGGCCTTGTCCACCGAACCGAGGATGCCGGCGATGCCCTGCCCTTTCAGGGCGGAAACATAATGCACGCTGGCAAAGCCGAGGAAGTTCAGCTTGCGCGCGATGTCGAGCTTGATCTGCTCGCGGCGATAGTCGTCTACCGCGTCCCACTTGTTCACTGCAACGACCAGCGCCCGCCCGGCATCGATGATGAAGCCGGCGATGTGGGCGTCCTGGTCGGAAATTTCCTGGGTGGCGTCGACCATCAGCACCACCACATTGGATTCCTCGACCGCCTGCAGGGTCTTGATCACCGAGAACTTTTCGATGGTTTCGAAGACGCGGCCCTTGCGCCGCAGGCCGGCCGTGTCGATCAGGGTGTAGGCGCGGCCATTGCGTTCGAACGGCACCTCGATGGCGTCGCGCGTGGTGCCCGGCATATCGAAGGCGATCATGCGTTCTTCGCCGAGCAGGGTGTTCACCAGCGTGCTCTTGCCGACATTGGGCCGGCCGGCAATTGCGACCCGCGGACCGCTGCCTTCGTCATCTGCTTCACTGTCGTCCGGAAACGGCGCCAGCGCCAACTCGATCAACTCGCGCACACCCTCGCCGTGCGCGGAGGAGATCACGCAAGGGTCGCCGCATCCCAGTTCGTAAAATTCTGCGGCCACCACCGCGCGATCCATGCCCTCGCCCTTGTTGGCGGCGAGCAATACCGGTCGCCCGCTGCGACGCAACAGTTCCGCAATGACTTTATCCTGCGGCACCAGGCCGCTGCGCACATCAACCAGAAAAATCAGCACATCGGCCTCGGCGATCGCCGCCTCGGCCTGACGCGCCATTTCAAGCACGATGCCCTCCTTGGCCTGCGGCTCGAAGCCTCCGGTATCGACGACCAGAAAAGGCTTGCTGCCCAGCCGGCCATGGCCGTAATGGCGATCCCGGGTCAGGCCCGGCTGATCCGCCACCAGCGCATCGCGCGAGCGCGTGAGTCGATTGAACAGTGTCGACTTGCCGACATTCGGCCGGCCGACAATAACCAGGGTAGGTTTCATCCTAGGCCGGCAGCCGCCGCTCTGTCTGCATGACCTATCACCGGCGGGCTAACGGGCGTCCAGCGCATACAAACCGCCATTCGCGGTCTGTACCAGGAAACCGGCGCCCAGGCGCACGAGTTCCGCCCGCACCGCACTGCCGTCGGTCGTGGCGCGCGCGGCAAAAGCTCCATCCTCCTGCCGTAGCAGATGCACCGTTCCCTGGTAGTCGGCCACCACGACACGGCCGCCAATCGCCAGGGGCCGCGTAAGGCCGCGATTGGCCAGCTTGTCCTGCTTCCAGATGCTGGCCCCGCTGCTGCGGTCCAGCGCATGCACCCAGCCTTTGTCATCGGTGACGTAGACGTAGCGATTGTCGATATCAACCCCGGCGCTGGACGACATGTCGCGCGACCAGAGCGTATTGCCGGTCTTGCTGTCGAAACAGGCGGCGCGCCCCTGAAAGGCCGCGGCGCAGACGGTGGTGCCACTGACTGCCGGAGAACTGGTGACATCGGCGACGCGTTCCAGCTCGGTAGCACCCTTGGGCAAGGCAACTGTCACCTCCCAGACCGCGGCGCCGTTGCTGTTGGCCATCGCCACCAGCTTGCCGCCGGGGAATCCGGCCAGCGTAACGTTGCCCGCCGCCAACACGCCGACGTTCGAGCGCAGCGACAGCGCCGGCGTGCCGCGCTGATAGACCCAGCGCCGCTTGCCGTCGACGGCATCAAAACCGAAGATGCGCGAGTCGCCCGAACGGACGATCGCCAGCCCTTCGGCCACCGCCGGCGCCGCCAGCACTTCCGAACTCACGCGCGCCTTCCAGGTTTCGCGACCCGTGGCCGCGTCAAAGCCCAGCACCTCGCCCTTGGGCGTGCCGACCACCACCAGTTTGCCGTCGCTGCCGACGCCGCCGGAAATCGGCTGGCCGACATTGATGCGCCAGACAGGGCGCCCGGCGTCGAAGCGCGCCACCGTTCCGTCGCTGCCGGCCGCATAGACGCTGTCACCCACGACCACCGGCGAAAGGGTGTATTTGCCGGCACTGCCGACGCTTTCCTTCCACAGGACCACGAGCTCCGAAGTCGGCTGGATCGCAGCCAGGTCCGCCGGCTTGACCTTGGGACCGCTGGACGCAAATGGATTCAGTGCGTCCATCGACGAGCAGGCGCCGAGCGCCAGCGAAAAAACGACCGCAAGCAGGGACAAAGGCACGGGTTTCACTTGGCCGCACCCAGTGCATCACGTTTGGTCTGGATGACTGCCTTGTAGCCGCCGCGCTGCCGGCTCTCGTCGTCCTTGGCCAGGGCATCGAATTTTGTTAGCGCCAGATCATAGGCATTGCGTGCCTCGACTATCTTGCCTTGTGCCGCAAAAATGTCACCGCGCAGTTCGGCAAAACGCGCCGCGAATGCAGCATCCGGTTCGGCGGAAAGCTGCTTCAAGGCCTCATCGTAGGCCTTGTCGTCCAGCATCACGGCCGCCAGTCGCAAGCGGGCCAGGTCGCGCAGGCCGGGATCCTTGGCATTCTCCGCGGCCCAGGCCAACTGCACGCGGGCATTCTTCGTGTCCCCCGCATCGACCTGCGCCCGCGCTGCCAGCAGCGCCCCCATGCCGGCATAGTTCGTGACGGAGTACTTGTCGATCAGTTCGCCCGCCAATTCGCGTGCGCGCTTGGCGTCCCTCTGTGCCGAGGCAGTTTGCAGCGCGGAGAACACGGCCGAGGCCTGCACCGCCTGCTGCCGCTGCCACCAGTTCCAGCCTTGCCAGGCGACCACCGCCAGGGCCAGCGCGACCATGATTCCGGTCACCAGGTTGCCGTGCATCTTCCACCAGGTCTTCAGCTCGTCGAGCTGTTCCTGCTCTTCCAGATCATAGGTTGCCATTGTCATCTTCCATGGGGTAAAGAATGTCGCCGAGGTGCTCGGCCAGGTCATCGAGACTAACGCGCACTTGCGCTGCCGGCTGATCGAAGCCGGAGCGCAGCAGCTTCACGCTGACTGCGTTCGCCGCCGTCTCGTCATCGCCGACTATCAACGCAATCTGCGCGCCGGAACCGTCGGCCTTTTTCATTTGCGACTTGAAGCTGCCGCCGCCGCAATGCAGGTGGATCGCAAAACCCGCGCTGCGCAGGGCTTCGGCAACGCGAAAAGCAAAGCGCCCGGCGGCTTCGCCCTGGTGCACCAGATAAGCATCGGGTGCCGGGGTTTCGTGGCGATGGCCCTGGTCCTGCCACAGCGTGAGCAGCCGCTCGATACCCATGGCGAAACCGCAGGCAGGCTGCGGCTTGCCGCCGAGTTGCCCGATCAGGCCGTCGTAGCGGCCGCCGGCGCAGACCGTACCCTGCGCACCCAACTGATCGGTGACCCACTCGAACACGGTGAGGTTGTAGTAGTCCAGCCCGCGCACCAGGCGCGGATTGATGCGGTACGGGATCACCGCATCCTTGAGCAGCTGCTGGACACCCTCGAAATGCTTGAGGGATTCCTCGCCAAGATAATCGATCAGCTTCGGCGCCGCCTCGACGAGCCCCTGCAGGGCCGGATTCTTGGTATCCAGGATGCGCAGGGGATTGCTGTGCAGCCGGTGCCGGGCCTCGGCGTCGAGCTGGTCCTGATGACGCTCGAGATAGGCGAGCAGGTCCGCCCGGTGGCGGGCACGCTCGTCGCCCTGCCCGAGCGAGTTGATTTCCAGGCGGATGCCCTCAAGTCCGAGGTCATCCCACAAGCGCGCGCACATGGCGATCTGTTCGGCGTCGATGTCCGGTCCGGCAAAACCCATGGCCTCCACGCCGACTTGATGGAACTGCCGGTAGCGCCCCTTCTGCGGCCGTTCGTGGCGGAACATCGGGCCCATGTACCACAGGCGCTTGGGGCCGTCGTAGAGCAGGTTGTGCTGCAGCACGGCGCGCACACAGGATGCCGTACCTTCCGGGCGCAAGGTGAGACTTTCGCCGTTCAGGGCATCCTCAAAGGAGTACATCTCTTTTTCGACGATGTCGGTCACGGCGCCGATCGCGCGGGCAAACAGCGGCGTCGGCTCGACCATGGGCATGCGGATCGGCCGGTAACCATAGGCGCGCAACCAGTCGCGCACGGTTTCCTCGAACTGCTCCCAGAGTTCGGCGTCGGCCGGCAGGATGTCATTCATGCCGCGGATGGCTTGCAGTGTCTGGCTCATGATGTTGTTAACCCGGCAGGCACGTTGACTGGGTGCCCGTCGCGGTCAATGGCTGGCTCTTTCCGGATATTTTCTTGAAACATAGTCGTCAACAATCTGACGGAATTCGGCGGCGATGTTGTCGCCGCGCAGCGTGACGACGCGTTCGCCATCGACATATACCGGCGCCACCGGCGCCTCGCCGGTACCCGGCAGCGAAATGCCGATGCTCGCATGCTTGCTCTCGCCGGGGCCGTTCACCACGCAGCCCATCACGGCCAGCGTCATGTTCTCGACGCCCACCCGTGCCAGGCGCCATTCCGGCATGCGCTCTCGCACATAATTCTGGATGTCCTGCGCCAGTTCCTGAAACACCGTGCTGGTGGTGCGCCCGCAACCCGGACAGGCCGCGACCAACGGCGTGAAGGCGCGCAAGCCCATCGTTTGCAGAATTTCCTGGGCGACGATGACTTCGCGCGTGCGGTCGCCGTTCGGCTCCGGCGTCAGCGAGACGCGGATCGTGTCGCCGATGCCCTCCTGCAGCAGCACGCCGAGTGCCGCCGTGGAGGCAACGATGCCCTTGCTGCCCATGCCGGCCTCGGTCAGGCCCAGATGCAGCGGGTAGTCGCAGCGCGCCGCGAGTTCGCGATAAATCGCGATGAGATCCTGCACGCCGGAAACCTTGCAGGAAAGAATGATGCGATCGCCGGCGAGCCCGAGTTCCTCGGCGCGGGCGGCGGATTCGAGCGCGGAAGTCACCATCGCCTCACGCATGATCTCAGTGGCATCCTTGGGTTCCGCACGCCTGGCATTTTCGTCCATGATGCGGGCCAGCAGGGCCTGATCGAGGCTGCCCCAGTTCACCCCGATGCGAATCGGCTTGTCGAAGCGGCAGGCGATTTCGATCAGTTGGGCGAACTGCTCGTCGCGCCGCGCACCCTTGCCGACATTGCCCGGATTGATGCGCAGCTTGGCCAGCGCCTCGGCGCATGCCGGATGCTCCGCCAGGAGCTTGTGGCCATTAAAATGGAAATCGCCGATCAAGGGCACGTCGATGTTCATTTGCGCCAGGCGTTCGCGAATCTTCGGCACGGCGGCAGCGGCCTCGCGAGTATTGACCGTGATGCGCACCAGCTCGGAACCGGCGCGCGCCAATTGCGCCACCTGCATCGAGGTGCTGAAAACATCCTCGGTGTCGGTATTGGTCATCGACTGGATCACCACGGGTGATGCGGGCGCCGTACCGCCAACGCCGACTTTTCCTATCATGACGAGACGGCTGTGGCGCCGTACCGGCGAAACTCCAGGCATCGGGCTCATTCCAGGTTGAACCGGGCGACCTCTTCACGAGTATGCGGCTTGAGATCGATACTGCGCTCGCCCATGAAGACACGGACAGCAGAGGCACGGCCGATCCAGATCTGGAAGGGTGCCTTGCCGTCGACGTTCTGCCGCGTGCCCGCCGGATATTCGCCAACGAAGACGATCTTCTGCGTGGCATCGCGGATCTCGATCCAGGAACGGTCATCGAATTCGACGCGCAAGCCGGCGTAGGGAGGTGCAGCGGATGTTTCGCCCGCAGCAACCGGAGGGCTCTCGGCAACCACTGCCGGCGCCGGTTGCACCACCGGAACGGTCGACGGAGCCGAAACTGTACCCGGAGCCACTGCGGCAGAACCGCCCGACACGTCGCGCAAAAGGCCTGGCAGCCTGCTGTCTGCCGGCAACGTGGCATACCAGTAGCCTCCCAGTGCCAGCAGCAGGAGCACTACGCCGATGACGATTAACCCGGGCGGCACGCGTTCGACGACTCCCGCCTCATCAGCCTCGCCCATATTGGTGGGCGGGCGCACATCCGTCTCGGCAACCGGTACCGCCGGCTCAAGCTGGGTCAGCAGGGGGGCGGCATCTAGCTTCAGAAACCTGGCGTAATTGCGGACCAAGCCGCGCACCGAGGTGGCGCCCGGCAGGCTGGCGTAATCGTCCCTCTCCAGCGCCTCGATCTGATGCGCACTGAAACGGATTACCTGCACTACATCGGCAATCGACTGGCCGCGCGCCTCCCGCGCCCGACGCAGAACTGCGCCCGGCGTACTCGATTCGATCGCGACAACAACTTCCGGCACGTCCGCCGGAAGCGCATCGCTTTGATCGGTCTCGAGCGGTTCAGCCACGGGCACTTCAGTCATATTTTCCCTGGGTGAGCATGCGTTGTTCCACCGACCCGGGAAAACGCCGGCGCAGCTGCGTCGCGTAGCGGGCCTCGGCCTCGCGGTTGCCCAGCTTGCGCTCGATGCGCACAATCATCCAGACGACATCCGATGTGGGCTCCATCATTCTCTCGATATCCGCGGTCCATTGCCGTGCTTCCTTGAAGCGTCCCTGCTGGTAAGCGATATCCGCCAGTCCCATCATCGCCTGCGCATTGCCAGGCGAAAGGCGCAATGCGGTCGACAGGTACTCTTCTGCCGCCTTGTCGTTCTTGACACGCATCGAACAAATGCCTGCATTGGTGTAGGGCTTGGTCGGCGTGGCGTACAGCGGGTTCTTCGCTGCAGCCAGGAAATAATTGATCGAAAGCTGCTCGCGACCGCTCTGACAGAGGAACCAGCCGTAGTTGTTGCTTATTTCGGGGTCCCCGGGGGCCAGACGCAGCGCTTTTTGAAAGTTGTCCTCGGCCAATTGCGTCTCGTTGAGCCCCATGTGCGTCAGGCCGAGCAGGTTGTAGGCCGGCGCGTAGTTCGAATCCGCCGCAAGCGCAATGCGCGCCTCTTCGAGTGCAACCGCCGAACGGCCATCGATCAGGTATAGCGACCCGAGCTCGGTATGCACCTTGGCTCGTTGCTGCTGGTCGGTTGCTGCCGGCTGGGCCGAAACAGCTTGTTGCGCTCCCTGCCCGGAGCCGGACCCGGTCGCCGTGCAGCCTGCCAGCAGCAGGCCCGTCAGAATGATTACAGTTGTCTTGTTCATGGGTGCAGTTCGACTCCAGCAGAAGTATCAGCCGACCGGGCGGCCGCACCTGCGGCCCGCAGTACGCGCCGCGATTTGTCCTGCACCTTGCCGGCCAGTTGCCCGCAAGCGGCATCGATGTCGTCGCCGCGCGTCCTGCGCGTCGTGGTGACGATGCCGCCGTCAATCAGAATGGAAGCGAAGCGCCTGACCCGGTCGGCCGGCGAACGATGGAAGCCCGACGCCGGAAACGGATTGAACGGAATCAGGTTGAACTTGCACGGAACATCCCGGACAAGATGCAGCAGTGCGCGTGCATCGGCGTCGCTGTCGTTGACACCATCCAGCATCACGTATTCGAAGGTGATGAAGTCGCGCGGGGCATGGACCAGATAGCGCTGGCATGCGGACATCAGTTCGGCGAGCGGATACTTGCGGTTGATCGGCACCAGCTTGTCGCGCAGGCCGTCGGTTGGGGCATGCAGCGATACCGCCAGGGCCACGGGGCAGGCCTGCGCCAATCGGTCCATGGCCGGCACAATACCCGAGGTGGATACCGTGACGCGCCGCCGCGAAAGACCATAGGCATTGTCATCGAGCATCAGGCGCAGCGCCGGGAACAGATTGTCGAAGTTGGCCAGGGGCTCGCCCATGCCCATCAGCACCACATTGCTGATGATCCGCTCGCCAGCCTTGCCGGGCGGCAGGTCCTGTTCCAGCGCACGATTGGCCTGCCATAGCTGGCCGATAATCTCGGCCGTACTCAGGTTGCGGTTGAAGCCCTGGCGGCCGGTCGAGCAAAACGCGCACTCCAGCGCGCAGCCGGCCTGTGACGAAATGCACAGCGTGCCGCGATCATCCTCGGGGATGAAAACCGTTTCCACCGCGTTGCGGTTGCCGACATCGAACAGGAACTTGCGAGTGCCGTCGTCCGAAAGCTTGTCGCTGATAGTCGGCGCCGGCGACACGGTGGCCATCGCCAGCAACTTCTCGCGCAGCGACTTGGCGATGTCGGTCATCGCATTGAAGTCTCCCTCCCCGCGTTGATGCATCCAGCGCAGCACCTGGCGCGCACGGAAGGGCTTTTCGCCCTGCTGCGCAAACCAGGCTGTCAGGCCTTCGGCATCAAAATCGAGGAGGTTGACGGTCATTGCAACATCAGCGCGCGTAGACGTTCAGCGCAGGGAAGAAATAGGCGATCTCGGCCGCCGCGGTTTCGGCCGCGTCAGAACCATGCACGGCGTTGGCATCGATGCTGTCGGCGAAATCGGCGCGGATAGTGCCGGCAGCCGCCTTCTTCGGATCGGTGGCGCCCATCAGTTCGCGGTTCTTGGCAATCGCGCCTTCGCCTTCCAGCACCTGAACCATCACCGGACCCGAAATCATGAACTCGACCAGATCCTTGAAGAAGGGACGCTCCTTGTGCACGGCATAGAAACCCTCCGCATCCTTGCGCGAAAGGTGAATCATGCGAGATGCAGCAATCTTGAGACCATTGGTCTCGAAGCGGGAATAAATCTTGCCGATCACGTTCTTTGCAACTGCGTCGGGTTTGATGATCGACAGGGTGCGCTCAGTTGTCACATTTGCAGCCATTACTTTCTCCAGAACAGGTTGAATTTCAAGTATTAATCAGATAAATAGCTAACTTGATATTTTAGCTCAGTTTCTTGGCCCAAAACGGGCCGGCGCGGTCGGTCGCCGACAAATGACAAAGGCCCGGCATTGCCGGGCCTTTGTCGCTGACGCTGGGAAACGCTACATCATGCCGAGGTACTTCGGGAACCAGATCGACAGGCCGGGCCAGTAAGTTACCACTACCAGGAAGCCCAGCATCGACAACAGCCAAGGCCAGACCGCGACGGTCAGTTCGGTAATCCCCATCTTGGTAATACCCGACGCTACATAGAGGTTGAGGCCGACCGGTGGATGGCACATGCCGACTTCCATATTCACCACCATGATGATGCCAAAGTGCACCGGATCGATGCCTAGCTTCATGGCCACCGGGAACAATATCGGCGCGAAGATCAATACGATCGACGAGGGTTCCATGAAGTTGCCGGCCAGCAGCAGGATGATGTTGCAGGCGAGCAGGAAGGTGATCATGCCCAGACCGTGACCCAGCATCCAGTCCGCCAGCGCCTGCGGGATGTTCTCGTTGGTCATGATGAAAGAGAACAGCACCGCATTGGTGATGATGTAGAGCAGCATCGCCGACATGTTGGCCGAGTTTAGCAGTACGCGCGGCACATCCTTCATGCCGAGATCCTTGTACACAAAGACCGCGACGAAGAAGGCATAGACCGCACTCATCGCCGCAGCTTCGGTCGGCGTGAACATGCCGCTGTAGATACCGCCCATGACGATCAGGATCAGCAGCAGACCCCAGATCGACTCACGAAAGGCCTTCAGGCGCTCTGTGAAAGTGGCCTTGGGCAGACGCGGATAGTTGAACTTTTTCGCCCGATAATAGGTCACCCCGCCCAATACGCAAGCCAAGGCGATTCCCGGTACGACCCCCGCCATGAACAAGGCGCCGACCGAGGTATTGGTCGCCACCGAGTACATCACCATCACGATCGAGGGCGGAATCAGGATGCCCAGCGCCCCCGAGGTGGTAATGACACCCGCACCGAACTTGTTGGGGAAACCTGCCTTGACCATCGCCGGCAGCAGGATCGAACCGATCGCCACCACGGTTGCCGGAGACGATCCCGAAATCGCCGCAAACAAGGCGCAGGCCAGCACGCCGGACAGACCGAGACCACCGTACCAGTGGCCGACCATCGACGAGGCGAATCGGATCATACGTTTCGCCACCCCGCCGTGGGTCAGGAAGTTGCCGGCGAGAATGAAAAACGGGATGGCCATGATCTCGAACTTCTCGATGCCGGTGAACAGCTTCAGCGCGACGGATTCCAGCGGTACCTGCGTAAAAAGGAACAGGAAACTGAGTACGGTCAGGCCAAGGGAAATCGAGATTGGCATCCCGGTCAGCATGAGGACCAGCAGCAGGGAAAAGACGATGGCAGCATTCATTTCGGTTCTCCTCCCTTGTTCTTCTGATCTCGCTCAGCACCGATCATCGGATGCCCAGGATCAAGGTCGTGCGCATGCAGGTTGTCGTCCATCGCGTACACATCCACTTCAACCGGGAGTGGCTCCACGTCATCGAGGCCGTCGACGTGTCCGTGGTCGTGGTGGGGCAGGTCGCCGGTTTTGATGAATCCAACCAGAACCTGCAAGAAGCGGAAGCACATCAGGCTGGTGCCGAGCGGAATCGCCGAGTAGACAATCCAGGTCGGCCATTCGAGGTCGGGCGTGGTCGGGCCTTCGGGAACATCACCGAAAGGACTGCCGGTCAAGTTCAGAAATGCCCAGTGCGCGCCGTTCTCCCAGACAAAGTGGGCTCCCAGCGTCCCGACGATTCCGGTGAAGGTTGCTCCGGCGAGCAGGCCGAAGATGATGAACTTGCGGCGCATCTTGTCATTGAGCCGGTTGATCAGCACATCGACCCCGACGTGGATGCCGGTACGCACGCCGTAAGCGGCGCCAAACTTGGCCATCCAGACGAACATGATGATGGTCAGTTCCTGCGCCCAACTGAGGTTAATGGTCAGCAGCCAGTCCTGCAGACCGGGAATGCTCGCGCTGGCAGCGTAGCGATGAACCACGGCGACGAAAATGATCAGTGTCGCAGCGGCCATGAGGAAGGTAATTATCCATTCCTCAAGGTGATCAAGGTATTTCATGAAAGGAACTCCCCCGGTCGGCGGCACGTCTGTTGGGCGACATGCCACGTGGAAAGTGGCCGCCGACGCAATGTCGCGTCGGCGGAGGTTGCGCAACGCCTTACAGCGTAGTCGGATCGAAACCGGTTTCTTTGTAGATGGACTGCAGCAGGTCCTTGCCGACACGGTCGGCCATCTTGACGTGCACCGGCGCCATGGCCTTCTTGAAAGCGAACTTCTCTTCCTTGGTCGGCGCATAGACAGTTGTCTTGCCGCTCTTCTTCACGCCTTCAAGCGCCATGTCGTTTTCTTCCTGGGCAATCTTGTTGGCGTAGACCGTGGACTCCTTCATGGCCTGCTCGAGTTGGCCGCGAACATCAGCCGGCAAACCCTCCCAGAACTTCTTGTTGACGATGACCGCGTAGCCGAGATAGCCGTGATTGGTCAGGGTCAGATGCTTCTGCACTTCATGCATCTTCTGCGTGAAAAGGTTCGAGATCGGATTCTCGGTCCCATCAACAACGCCGGTCTGCAGCGCCTGGTACACCTCGGAGAATGCCATCACCTGCGGCAGGCCGCCGACCGAGCGGATCTGCTCTTCGAGCACTTTCGACGACTGGATGCGCATCTTCTTGCCCTTGAGGTCGGCCGGCGTCTTTATCGGCGTATTGGCCGAAAAAGACTTGAAACCGTTGTCCCAGAAGGCCAGGCCCTTGATGCCCTTGGGCTCCAGCTTGGCCAGCATGGATGCACCGATCGGTCCCTGCGTAATCTTGTGCAGATCGGCGGTGTCGTCGAAGATGTAGGGGAAATCGAAAGCCTCGAATTCCTTGACGCCCAACGGGCCGAACTTCGCCAGCGACGGCGCCAGCATCTGCACGGCACCCAGTTGCAGCGCCTCCATCTCTTCCTTGTCCTTGTAAAGGGCGCTGTTGGCATAGACCTCGACCTTGGCCTTGCCCTTGGTCAGTTCCGCCGCCTTCTTGGCGAAGAACTCCGCTGCCTTGCCTTTGGGCGTGTCAACTGCCACCACGTGACTGAACTTGATCACGATCGGCGCCTGCGCCAAGGCCACCAACGAGAACGTCGCGGCGACCAGGCCGACGAGTGCTGTACGAATCTTCATTTTTGCTCCTCCTGGATTATGTTGTGCATTCAAGGCTACCACTACTCATGTTGAGCTGGCGCGAATTTTCCGCTCATGCCCCGGCCTTGACCATTGTGGATTTCCGCAAACCTCCGCCGGACGCCGTCAGGCACGATAACATCGACATATGGGACTCCCGACACCCTCAGCTTCCAGGGAACGCATCAGCCGCTGGCGCTGGCTCTGGATATTGCCACGACTGGCGTTCATTCTGTTCGTGGGAGGAGTTGCCCTTCTGCTCTGGATGTCCGATCGCGCCGACAAGGAGGAAAGGCGCGCCACGCTGATCAGCGACATTCTGTGGCTGGAGCAGAATCTCCGCTTTCACCTGACGCGCAACGAGGAAGTTCTCGGACGAATCGACACTGCCCATACCGTCAGCGGGGCGGCATTCGAATCGTTCGCCCGCACCGTGTTCGGCTTCGAGAGCGGGCTGCGGCAACTAATCTGGCTCGGACCCGACGGAACCGTGGGGCAAGCGCATCCGATAACCATGGATCCCAGCCTGGTTGGGGACGCCGGTGAAGCCGTTCCCTCCCGGCAGAGCTTCCGCCTGGCGCGCTCCCTCGGCAAGCCGGTCTATAGCAAAGCCTACCCCTACTTCACCAATGACTGGCAGTTCGAGGTCCATGTTCCGGTATCGCGGGAAGGCAGCATCGTCGGCGTGGTCGTCGGCGTCTACCGGATTCGGGATCTCCTCGGCGACAGCGTGCCGTGGTGGCTGGCCGAGCGCTATCGGATCAGCGTCATCGGCGATTCCGGAAAGGTGCTGGGGACGCGCTCCAAGGTCGAGTCCGCCGTTACGGAAGAAGGCTATCAGGTCGCCTTCGATCCCCCCGGCTGGGGCCTGGCGCTGCATGCCGTGCCTTACCATGCACCCCGGCCGCTGGCCAGCATCCTGATATCCGCCAGCCTCGTCATCCTGGCGATGATCGTATTGTGGAGCCTGTGGATCCTGCGCCGCCACGTGCAGCGGCGGCAGGCGGTGGAAGAGCAGTTGCAGCAGGAGCACGCGTTCCGCAAGGCCATGGAAGATTCACTCGATACCGGGATGCGGGCGCGCAATCTCGACGGGGAAATCATCTACGTCAATCCGGCTTTCTGCCGCATGGTCGGCTGGCCTGCGGCGGAACTGATCGGCCGCCGCCCGCCGATGCCCTACTGGGCCGACGACTATCTCGACGAAACCCGCGCCATCCATGACCGGGTCCTCGCCGGACAGGGCCCTGAAGAGGGTTTCGAACTCAAGTTCAAGCGCCGCAGCGGAGAAGTCATCGACGTGCTGATTCATGAGGCGCCGCTGATTGACGCTCAGGGACGACACTCCGGCTGGATGGGTTCGATGGTCGACATTACCGAGCGGAAACATGCCGATGAGCGCGCGCGCCAGCAGCAGGACCGGCTGCAATCCACGGCGCGCCTGGTCGCCATGGGAGAAATGGCGTCGAGCATCGCGCATGAACTGAACCAGCCGCTGGCAGCTATTTCCAGCTATTGCACCGGGGCGGCCAACCTGCTGCGCAGCAAGGTGCCGACCACAGAAGTGCTGCCGGCGCTGGACAAGGCGGTGGAGCAGGCGCACCGCGCCGGACAGGTCATCCGCCGGATCTACAGTCTCGCCCGCCCGGGCGAAGGTCGTTTCGAAACCGTGAATCTCGCCGAGCGCGTTGATGCAGCCCTGGCCTTGATGGACAACGAGATGCGCCAGAAGGGCATCCGCATCGCGCTTGATCTCGCGCCGCAAGCTGCAGTCGATGGCGACCCGGTGCTGCTCGAGCAGGCGCTCTTCAACCTGCTGCGCAATGCGATGGAATCCATGCGCGATACAGCGCCTGAGCAACGACAGATTTCCATCGCACTGACATGTGCAGACGGCTACGCCAGCCTCACGATCGCCGATCGCGGCTGCGGAATCGATCCCGGCGTGGCCGGACAGCTGTTTGACCCGCTGTTCACCACCAAACCCGAAGGCATGGGCATGGGGCTGGCAATCTGCCGCTCGGTGGTGGAAAATCACCGTGGCCGCCTCTCGTTCGAGGCCAATCCCGAAGGAGGAACCCAATTCCACGTTCTGCTGCCCCTGGCGCCGCAATGAGCGGCCCGGCCACGCACATAGTCGACGATGACCCCGCGGTGCGCGATGCGCTGCAATGGCTGCTGAAGTCACGCGGTGTTCAATCGCAGAACTGGGGATCGGCGGAGGACTTCCTGGCCTTTGCCGGCAGTGGGCTTTGCGGTTGCCTGCTGCTGGATGTACGGATGCCGGGAATGAGCGGCATCGAGCTGTTCGATCGGCTTCGCGCACTGAATTGTCATCTGCCGGTGATTTTTCTCACCGGGCACGGCGACGTGCCGATGGCGGTTCAGGCGCTTAAGGACGGCGCCTTCGATTTCATCGAAAAGCCCTACGACGACAATGCTCTGGTGGACAAGGTACTTTCCGCCCTGGAGTACGACGTAAAGCGCTGCGCCAGGGAAGACTCGATCCTGTCGGTGCAGCGGAAGCTCGAACAACTGACGCAGCGAGAGCAGGAAGTCATGCATCAGATCCTGGCAGGAAAGTTGAACAAGGTCATCGCCGATGAACTCGGCATTGCCATGCGCACGGTCGAGGTCCATCGCTCGCACATTTTCGAGAAAATGCAGGTTCGCTCGGCCGTCGAGTTGTCGCAGGTTCTCGGTCTGCTCGGGAACAAACCGGGTCCAGAAACCTAGTCCGGAACCTTGAAGTGCAGGCTTCCGGCCTGGCACCACAGCGCATAGCGGGAAAGATCCAGGCGCGGATGCCGGTCCTTGCCCGCGGTTCGCAACTGCCGGACGAATTCCTTAAGACGCCGCTCATCGGGTGGCTGCACCTTGTGCCATCCCAGCATCGCGCGCAGCAGGTTCCTGGCACGTGCATCGGACAACTGACGGAACAAGGTCAATGGCAATGGAAATTCAGGCCGGCTGGGGCCGAGATCCAATACCGCGAGATCATCGAGCAGCGCGTCTGTCTCGCGGAAATGCCCCGCCGCGGCCGCAAGTTGCGCGCTTGCCCTGGGAAAGCGCGACTCGATTGCCGGAATGAGCTCGCGCCGCAGGAAGTTCCTCGTGTAGCGGAGATCGGAATTGCTTTCGTCTTCGATCCACTCCAGGCGATGGTTTTGCGCATACTCGAGCAGGATTGCGCGCCCGAGCCCCAGCAGCGGACGCAGGGTGCGCCCACGCGACTCCGGCATGGCGGCCGCTCCGCGCACTCCGCTGCCACGCAACAGGTTATGCAAAACGGTCTCCGCCTGATCATCCGCATGGTGCGCCAGCAGAACCCAGTCGGCAGGCTGATCCGACAAGGCCTTGTGGCGCAGCCTGCGCGCCGCGGCTTCAAGTCCTTCACCGGACCGCGCGGGGACCTGCACCCGGAGCACCGTGACCGGAATGCCGAGGCTGCCGCAAAATTTGCCGCAGGCAGCGGCCCAGGCATCGGCGTTGCGGCTAAGGCCATGATGAACATGAAGCGCGGCAAGACCAAGGCCCGCCGCACCGACCACGCGCGTTGCCGCATGCAGCAATACCGTGGAATCGAGCCCGCCGGAAAAGCCCACCAGGACAGACTGCCCCGGCCCGGCATGGCGGGAAAGGCAGGCGGCTACCGCCTGCACGACGGAATCAGTGGATGGCTTGTTCCTTGAATCGGCCATAACTCATCAGACGATCGAAGCGCCGCTCGATGAGTTCGCCGGAGGAAAGGCCCGCGAGTTGCTTGAGTGCTTCCTGCAGGGCCTTCTTGACACTTTGTGCCATGGCACGGTGATCACGATGAGCGCCTCCTACCGGTTCATTGATGATGCGATCGATCAAGCCGAGCGACTTGAGCCGCGGTGCCGTGATCCCCATCGTCTCCGCCGCATCGCCGGCCCGCTCGGCACTTTTCCATAGAATGGAGGCGCAGCCTTCGGGTGAAATGACGGAATAGGTTGAGTACTGAAGCATCGCGACGACATCGGCCACAGCAATCGCCAGGGCGCCACCGGAACCTCCCTCGCCGATGATGGTTGCGATCAAGGGCACCTTCAGTTCGGTCATGACGGCGAGGTTGCGTCCGATAGCCTCGGATTGGCCCCGCTCTTCAGCATCAATTCCGGGATAGGCGCCCGGCGTGTCGACGAAGGTGAACACCGGCAGACCGAACTTTTCCGCCAGTCGCATCAGTCGCAACGCTTTTCTATAGCCTTCTGGGCGGGGCATGCCGAAATTGCGATGGATCTTCTCCTTCGTATCACGGCCCTTCTGGTGTCCGATCACCATGCAGGATTGCCCGTTGAAGCGTGCCAGTCCACCGACAATGGCGTGATCATCCGCGTAATTGCGGTCACCGTGAAGTTCCTCGAAGTCAGTAAATACGAGGTCCAGGTAATCAAGGGTATATGGCCGCTGCGGGTGCCGTGCAACCAGGGCACATTGCCACGGCGTGAGCTTGGCGTAAATCTCTTTGGTCAGACTCTGATTTTTCGCGTCGAGACGGGAGATTTCCTCCGAAATATCGACCGCCGAATCATCTTGCACGAAACGCAACTGCTCGATCTTCGCCTCAAGTTCGGCGATCGGCTGTTCGAATTCCAGAAAGCTTGTTTTCATGGGAACATTTTAGCAGGCCCCCGCCGCATCGCGGTGTCGACCGAAATACCACGCACGCAGAGAACTGGACGCCCATGCCGCTCCGGTCCATGAAAAGCGAAAACCCTCCCCCGGCAATCCGGAGGAGGGTTTCATGGGGAAGTCTGGCGTTGACCTACTTTCTCACACGGTGAAGTGCAATATCATCGGCGCGGTCTCGTTTCACGGTCCTGTTCGGGATGGGAAGGGGTGGTACCAAGACGCTATGGACACCAGACTAAAAGGGGGTGCTACGGAATGAGGCGGTGAAGCCTTGGGCCGGAGCACGTGATTCGAAAGAAGTAAGTTTTGGATTGTGATTGCCTGTCTTTGGTTACTGCTTATAGACAAAGGCTCGAGTGTTGCATTGAGCTCAATGTTATAGGGTCAAGCCTCACGGGCAATTAGTATCAGTTAGCTTAACGCATTACTGCGCTTCCACACCTGACCTATCAACGTCCTGGTCTTGGACGACCCTTCAGGGGGGTTGAACCCCCGGGAAATCTCATCTTGAGGCGAGTTTCACGCTTAGATGCTTTCAGCGTTTATCTCTTCCGGATTTAGCTACCCGGCGATGCCACTGGCGTGACAACCGGTACACCAGAGATCCGTCCACTCCGGTCCTCTCGTACTAGGAGCAGGC
>CAIZKA010000393.1 GCA_903933395.1 uncultured beta proteobacterium
GCTCAAGCCGGTCGCCGATGTGATGACTGCCAAGCTGGGCAAGCCGGTGCGCGTGATTCGTGATTGGATCGATGGTGGTTTCGAAGTTGCCGCCGGTGAAGTGGTATTGCTGGAAAACTGCCGCTTCAACAAGGGCGAGAAAAAGAATGTCGAAGCGACGGCCAGGAAGTATGCGGCGCTTTGCGACCTCTTCGTCATGGATGCTTTCGGTACCGCGCATCGCGCCGAAGCTTCTACCTATGGCGTGGCGCAATATGCCCCGGCTGCCTGTGCCGGCCTGCTGGTGGCCGAGGAACTTGAAGCGCTGACCAAGGCGCTGGCGACCCCGGCGCGGCCGATGGTGGCCATCGTCGGCGGCTCCAAAGTCTCGACCAAGCTCACCGTGCTCGAAGCCCTGTCGGAAAAGGTCGATCAGATGGTGGTCGGCGGCGGCATCGCCAACACCTTCCTCAAGGCCTCCGGCCGGAACATCGGCAAGTCGCTGTGCGAGGACGATCTCATTCCCACCGCCCAGGCATTGATGAAGAAAATGACGGCGCGCGGCGCCACGATTCCGATCGCGGTCGATGTGGTCTGCGGCAAGAAGTTCGACGCCGCCGAGCCGGCGGTGGCGAAGGATGCCGGTGCGGTGGTCGATGACGACATGATTTTCGACATCGGCCCGAAGTCGGCGCAGGAACTGGTCGACATCATCATGAAGGCCGGCACGGTGGTCTGGAACGGCCCGGTCGGCGTCTTCGAATTCGACCAGTTCGGCGAGGGCACGAAAGCTGTTGCCATGGCCATTGCCAACACCAAGGCCTTCACCCTGGCAGGCGGCGGCGACACCATCGCGGCGATCCAGAAGTACGACATCTACGACAAGGTCTCCTACATTTCCACGGCTGGCGGAGCCTTCCTCGAGTTTCTCGAAGGCAAGAAGTTGCCGGCGGTCGAGATGCTCGAGCAACGGGCGGCCGGATGACGGTTTCCCACACGCGCTCGACCAAGATCGTCGCCACGCTGGGTCCGGCGTCCAGCAGTCCCGAGCGCATGCTCGCCCTGGTGGCTGCCGGGGTCGATGTGATTCGCATCAACTTTTCCCACGGCACGGCGGATGAGCATCGCCAGCGCGTCGATGCGCTGCGCACCGCGGCGCATGACAGCGGGCGCACCGTCGGCGTCATGGCCGACCTGCAGGGCCCCAAGATCCGCATCGGCAAGTTCGCCGACGGTCCCGTGCAGATCAAGGCCGGGCAGGACTTCTTCCTCGATGCCGCCTGCACCCTGGGCGACGAAGGCCGGGTCGGCCTCGACTATCCCGATCTGGTCAAGGATGTGCGGGCAGGCGACGTGCTGCTGCTCGACGACGGTCGTACCGTGTTCGACGTGCTGCAGGTCCAAGGCACGGAGATCCGTTGCCGCAACCGCCACGACGGCGAACTCTCCAACAACAAGGGCATCAACAAGCAGGGGGGCGGGCTTACCGCACCGGCGCTGACCGCCAAGGACATGGAGGACATCCGCACTGCGGCCAGCATCGGCGTCGACTATGTGGCGGTGTCCTTTCCCAAGTCGGGCGACGACATGCGCCTGGCACGTGCACTGCTGCAGGCGGCCGGGTCGAATGCGCTGCTGGTGGCCAAGATCGAGCGCGTCGAGGCCATCGAAAACCTGAACAACATTCTGGAAGCTACCGACGGTGTCATGGTGGCGCGCGGCGATCTGGCGGTCGAGGTCGGCGATGCGGCGGTGCCGGCCCTGCAAAAGCGCATCATCCGCACCGCGCGCGAGTTCAACAAGTTCGCCATCACCGCGACGCAGATGATGGAGTCGATGATCCACAGTCCGGTGCCGACGCGGGCCGAAGTTTCCGACGTCGCCAATGCCGTGCTCGACGGCACCGATGCGGTCATGCTCTCGGCGGAAACGGCCACCGGCGACTACCCGGTGCAGACCGTCGAAGCGATGTCGCGCATCTGCATCGAGGCCGAAAAATCTTCCGACTTCCCGCTCGACACGCATTTCCTGCATCGCGTGTTCACCCGCATCGACCAGTCGATCGCCATGGCCGCGCTATTCGCCGCGCATCACCTCAAGGTCAAGGCCATCGCCTCGCTGACCGAGTCCGGCTCCACCGCGCTGTGGATGTCGCGCCTCAACACCGGGATTCCGATCTATGCCCTGACCCAGGAAGTGCGTACGCGCTACAAGGTCAGCATCTTCAAGGGCGTGTTTCCGGTCATGATGCGGCAGAGCGGCCATGATCGCGACCAGGTGCTGCTCGATGCCGAGGAAGCCCTGATAGCGGCAGGCGCCGTCGCGGTGGGAGACCTGATCGTGCTGACCATCGGCGAGCCCATCGGCAAGCCCGGCGGCACCAATACCATGAAGATCGTCAAGGTCGGCGAGCACCGCTCCAACCAGTAGCCGCCATTCATTCACAGAGAATTCATTACTCAGGAGATAGCCATGCCACTAGTATCCATGCGTCAACTGCTCGACCACGCCGCCGAAAACGGCTACGGACTGCCGGCTTTCAACGTCAATAACCTGGAGCAGATCCAGGCCATCATGGAAGCCGCCCAGGAGACCAACAGCCCGGTCATCATGCAAGGCTCGGCTGGCGCCCGCAAATATGCCGGCGAGCCCTACCTGCGCCACCTGATCGAGGCGGCGATCGAGACCC
>CAIZKA010000394.1 GCA_903933395.1 uncultured beta proteobacterium
GCCACCGGCCTTTGTGCCAGCGCGCTGACTTCGTTCAGATCGCGATCGGTGAACGCATAGGGTTCCGAGGGCAGCAGCACGCGCTCGACATCAACGAGCCAGGGCGCATCCCATTCGAATGCCGGAAAGCGCGTCGGCGCTAGTGCCGGCAGCGTGTCCCAGCCGGCGGCAGCGAGCATGGCGGCGATGTAGGTGTCGCGCCCCACGGTCATCCAGGGGTCGCGCCAGATCGGGTAGAGCACCGCCTCGCGGGCGCGCGTCCCCGTCACGGCGGCGAGGTGCTCGCGTGCGTCGCAGAACTCCGCCGCGAGTCCCGAGGCTTCGGCCTCGCGCCGGAATATCCCGCCGAGCAGTGCATACAGGCCGAGGTTGTCATCCACGCTTTGCGGATGCACGACCACCACGTGCGGCACGAACTGCATCATGGCTTCCACGGCTTCCCGCCGGTTTTCGTCGATGTCGGCGATCAAGTGGGTCGGCGCCAGTTTCCGGACCACGTCGAGCTTGACGTCCTTGGTGCCGCCGACCTTGGGCACCTGGCGCAGGAGCTCGCGCGGATGGACGCAAAAGCCGGTGCGGCCGACCAGGTGTTCGATCAGCCCCAGGTCGCAGACGAGTTCCGTCAGGCTCGGCACCAGGCTGACGATGCGCGGTACGCCGGCGAAGGCCAGATGCTCGCGTCCGAGTGCGTCGACCAGCGCCACTACAGGTCGAGGCCGCGTGGTTTTCTTCCGCCGCGGGCGAAAATCGCGTCGAACACGGGGTTGGGCAGCAGGCGCATGAGCTTGGCCACGACGCCCATCTGCCAGGGAATCACCGTGTAGCTGGTACCGCGTTCGATGGCGCGGGCAAAGCGCCGGGCCGCTTCGTCGGCGGCGAGGATGAAGGGCATCGGATAAGAATTAACCGCCGTCATCGGTGTCGCGATGTAGCCCGGCGCGATGGTGACCACCTTGAGGCCACTGCCGCGCAATTCGACGCGCAGGGATTCCAGATAGGTGATGCTGGCGGCCTTCGACGCCGAGTACGCGCCGGCCCCCGGCAGGCCGCGGATGCCGGCCACCGAGGCGATGCCGACCAGGCGGCCGCTGCCGCGTGCCTTCATGGCCGCGATGAAGGGCTGAAAAGTCTGCACCATGCCCATTACGTTGGTCTGGAAGACGCGGTGGAAAGCCGGGAGGTCGGCTGCATCATCGCCCAGCGTTCCTACCGAGATGCCGGCGTTGGCGATAACGATGTCCGGAGCGCCGTAGCGCGCGATGAAATCCGCGGCGGCGGCCTGCAATGCCGCCGCGTCGGCGACATCCAGCGGGTAAGCGGCATGCTCGCCGGGAAGTTCGGCAATCAATTCGGAAAGTCGGTTCTGGCGCCGCGCCGCCAGGCCCAGCGTGGCCCCTGCGGCCGCGTAATGACGGGCCAGCGCTTCGCCGATGCCGCTCGATGCGCCGGTCAGGAAGACGCGCACGGCCTGGGGGATTACTTGCGGCCGGCTTCGGCGCGGACGCGCGCGATCAACTGGTCGATATTGGCCAGCAGCTGGTCGTAGTCGCCGGGTGTCAGCGCGAGATACCTGCCATGCACCATCACCGCGGGGACGCCCGTCAGACCTGCCGCAGTGGTCAGGTCACGCGCCTGCTGCACGCGTGTCTGGACGCCGAAGGATGAC